>NNSL01000436.1 GCA_003123965.1 Balneolaceae bacterium SMO_bin1 | reverse complement strand
GCGTATTTTGGCGCTCAGCGAGCCGTGATGAAGCGCCATTTCACCGGCCCATTCCGGTTTGGCTTCTAAAAGTCGCTGGAACCACATCTCTGATTGCGAGCGCGTATTAGTGAAGATCAGCGTAGAGCGGCTTTGTTCTAAAATGGGAAGCACTTTGGGCAGCAATTTAGTGCCCAGATGCCCCGACCATGGAAATTCTTCAACATCATCGGGTAAGACGGATTTAACTTCCATCTTCTTTTCAATATCAGCTTTAATAATCACTGCCTGATCGGTACTGGGGCTTGGTCCCAATAGTGCTTCTTTTGCCTGTTGCATATTTCCGATGGTGGCAGATATGCCCCAGACCTGCAATTCATCACGCAACCCACGCAGCCTCGAAAGCGCCAGCTCGGCTTGAGTGCCGCGTTTGGAACCGAGCAGCTCATGCCACTCATCAACGACCACCATTTGCAGATCCCTGAAGTAGCGCGGATAATTTTTTTGCGCCATCATAATATGCATGCTTTCCGGCGTGGTGATGAGCACTTCCGGCATCTGTTTTTGAGCTGCTGTTTTTGATACGATGATACATCGCCCGTGCGGCGGGCTACCTGCCAGGGTATATCGAGCTCATCAACGGCTGTTTGCATGGCCTGCTCCAGGTCCTTGGCTAATGCCCTAAGCGGGGTAATCCAGAGCAGCTGCAAGCCATTATCCGCCAGTTCTTTATACGTTTTGGGATGGTTGTTAATCCAGCGGATGAGCGCCGGCATAAAAAGCGCAAATGTTTTTCCGCTGCCGGTGGGCGCATTCAACAAGCCATTTTTTCCATTTAATACGGCGCGCCAGGTTTTAGTTTGATAATCAAAGGGTTGCCAACCGCGTTGGTCGAACCAACTATTAATCTTTTGATGTCCGCTACTTTGCATGCAGAAAATTGTGATTGATTTTTCAGATGTTTGTAACGGATTTCATCGGGTATTTATTCTACGAAAAATGGTGGTATAGAATTGAAATTTCATTATTGCCGAAGATAAAACTTGATTATCAATTTCAATTAGTTAAAATAAAGCTATTGTTCTTTGTAGTTTTACCATCATTAATCAGAACGAAATTGAAATTATTATGAGCTCCTTTACCATCCAGTCTTTTGACGAATACCAGCAAGCATATCAACAAAGTGTAGAAAGCCCCGAAGAGTTCTGGGCATCCTATGCTGAAACCTTCGAGTGGCACGAGCCATGGGATGAAGTGCACAGCGGAAATTTTAAGGATGGTAACATTAAATGGTTTGAGGGCGGTAAACTGAACATCACCGAAAATTGCCTGGATCGCCATCTGGAAGAACGCGGCGACAAAGTGGCATTTTATTACGAGCCAAATGAATTGGATGATGTAAAGCGAAGCATGACCTACAGCGAGCTGCACGAAGAAGTTTGTAAATTTGCTAACGTACTGCAGGCTAAGGGTATAGAAAAGGGTGATCGTGTAGCAATTTACATGGCTATGACCCCGGAAATTGCTATTGCAACATTGGCCTGTGCTCGCATTGGAGCAGTCCATTCGATTGTATTTGCAGGATTTTCGGCGCAGTCGCTGGCCGGTCGCATTCAGGATTGCGATGCCAAAATGCTGATTACCAATGATGGTCTGGAACGGGGAACTAAGCTCGTGGAGCTCAAAAAGATTTCCGATGAGGCGTTAGAAAACTGTCCGACGATTGAGAGTGTGATTGTCCGTCGGAATGTGGGCAACGAAATCAATTGGGACGAAGGCCGCGACCAATGGTGGGATGATTTGATGGATGGAGCCGAAAAGGAAAATGAACCTGTTCCCATGGACGCCGAGGATCCGCTGTTTATTCTTTATACTTCGGGCTCAACGGGCAAGCCCAAGGGGGACAAATTCATACCTGTGGCGGGTACATGGTATATGCCAGTTACACGCTGCGCAATGTGTTCCAGATTGGCAAATCTGACGTTTATTGGTGCACAGCTGATGCCGGATGGATCACAGGGCATACCTACATTATTTATGGGCCGTTGCTGAACGGCGTAACCGGGGTGATATTTGAAAGCACGCCCACTTATCCAGATCCAGGTCGTTTATGGAGGGTAGTTGAAAAGTATAATGTAAATCAGTTCTATACAGCGCCAACAGCTATCCGTGCACTGATGAAGGAAGATATTGAATATGTAAATAAGCACGATTTAAGCTCGCTAAAAGTTACTTGGCACAGTTGGTGAACCCATTAATGAGGAAGCCTGGCACTGGTATGATGAAAAGATTGGGAAAGGTAACTGCCCTATTGTAGACACGTGGTGGCAGACCGAGACGGGCGGCATCATGATTTCGCCGCTACCGAATGTAACCGAAACCAAGCCTGGTTTTGCAACGCTGCCGCTGCCGGGCATCCAGCCAGCGTTGATGGATGAAAAGGGCAATGAAATTGAAGAGACTGAAGCGCAAGGTGATTTGGTGATTAAACACGCATGGCCTGGAATGACTCGCGGTATCTGGGGTAATCACAAACGCTACATGGAAACGTATTTCAGCAAATATCCGGGCTACTACTTTACGGGTGATGGCTGCCGTCGCGACCAAGACGGCTATTACCGTATTACCGGCCGGGTTGATGATGTGCTGAATGTTTCGGGGCACCGCCTTGGAACGGCCGAAATTGAGGACGCGATTGATGATCACCCCAAGGTGGTTGAATCAGCGGTTGTGGGCTACCCCCACGATGTGAAAGGGGAAGGCGTGTACGCATTTACCACTTGTGAAAGTGATATTGAAGATCCCGAAGCGTTTAAGAAGGAAATCAACGACCTAATCACCAAGCAGATTAGCCCCATTGCCAAGGCGGGAAAAGTGCAAATTGTATCAGATTTGCCCAAAACGCGTTCCGGCAAAATTATGCGCCGAATTCTTCGAAAAGTGGCGGCCAACGAAACTGAGGATATGGGCGATATCTCGACCTTGCTTAATCCAGAAGCTGTGGAAGAAGTAAAAAAAGGCAAGGCAATTTGAAAACGTGGCGCTGATATAGTAAATCATGGAGATGTCGGAACAAGGCATCTCCATGATTTTATTGGTCACGCTTTGGTAAGCCACCCGATGATAAAAATAAGCATACTCAGGGCAATCAGCACCAACCGAAACCGGGTACTGATGAACATGGGATGAAAGAGTAGGCCATATGTTAATTTGTTGTCTTCCAGCCAGTTGTAGTAATGATGGCGATGAGCTGAGCCAAGCGCCAAAGTTACGTGTCCGTGTAAAATGGTAAAGGTAAAAGGTACGGCAAATACAACAGCGCCTACGTAGTACAATTGGGGCAGCATAGCCACTACTTTAGCAAATACCACGTAAGGCCACGCAAATATTGCAAGCAGTGGAACCGTAAGCAGAGCATTAATCGCGAAAATACGTTTGTAGTTTTTTGTACTCAGCTCCGATCGGTTGGACATATTTTTTAACAATTAGCACAAAAGTTTCTAATCTCTAAATTTGGCTGGCAATTAACATTTCAATGTCGCGGTAGGGAATGTCGAAGAGTTTGGAAAGAGTTTTTTTAGTGAGATGTTTCTTGTAAACATACGTGCCATTTCGCAGCGCAGTATTCTTCCAGATGCATTCTTCGATACCGCCCGCATCGCCGATAGCCAGCAGGTAGGGGACAATTACATTATTCAACGCATAAGTGGCCGTTCGCGCAACGTTTGAGGGAATATTGGGTACGCAGTAGTGAATAACATCGTGCTCGGTGTACACAGGGTCGGAATGGGTGGTGGCGCGGCTGGTGGCAATGCAACCTCCCTGATCAATGACAGTATCAACAATTACGCTGCCCGATTTCATATTGGCAACCATGGGTTCGGAAACCATCATGGGGGCTTTTTCGCCTTCTACCATGGCCGCTCCAATTACTACATCGGCGTAACTTAATGCAGAAGATAAATATTGGCTGTTGGCGGTTGCGGTAATGATCCGCCGGTCGAGGGCATTTTCGAGGTGGCGCAGCTTTGCCAGGTTATTGTCCATTACAAAAACCTGCGCTCCGTATCCCAGCGCCGTACGCGCAGCATATTCGGCAGTAATGCCGGCCCCCAGAATAACAACCGTAGCCGGCGGTATACCCGAAATGCCGCCGAGCATAGTGCCTTGGCCATCTTCGGATTTCTCAAGATAGTGGGCCGCAATTTGTACTGCCATTGAGCCGGTAATTTCATGCATCATGCGCACAACAGGGAATTCTTTATCTTCACCCTGAATAAACTCGTAGCCGATGGCAGCGATGCAATTGTCAATTAATACATTCATGAATTCTTCGGTGGTATTACCAATATGCAGCGCCGAAAATAACAGATGCCCGTCATCCAGGTAGTCAAACTCTTCGGGGCTGGGCGGGGCGACTTTTAAAATCATTTCCGATTTTTCGTACAGATCTTTAGCCGTTAAGCTGATTTCCGCCCCGGCTTCAGTGTATTCCTGATCAGTGAAGTTGGCTTCCTGACCCGCCTCTTGCTCAATGTATACCTCATGGCCATTGGCTACCAGTACCGATACACCACCTGGGGTGAGCGAAATACGGCATTCGTCCCTTGAAATCTCTTTGGGTAAGCCTATTTTGAGCGACCTGTTCGATTCTGATTTTATGAGTCGCTTTTCGAGTGTTTTTATGCCAATTTGTTCAGTTTCAAGCGGATTAATTTCCATAAATGGCTTCAGAAATGGTTAAGTGCATTATTTTGATTAATTTAAACGAATAAGTGGCATGAAGCAAAGAGCAGGCTGCTGTACAGATTTTAAGTACAAAAGTGGAGTGTTGTAGTGCCTGATTCGAAATTCTTAATTTTTTGTTTTTAGAATGATTCGCCCTAAAAAAAGCCTAGGCCAGCATTTCTTAACCGACCAGAATATAATTGATAAAATAGCTGATTCTATTCCGGCCAACGATGGAGAACGGGTCATTGAAATTGGTCCCGGAACGGGTGCACTTACTGAGGCACTCATAGAAAAGTATGATGATGTCGTAGCTGTGGAGCTGGATCAGCGTGCCATAGAAGTGTTGCAAAAGAAATTTCCCGAGCTCACCGTTCATCATAAAAATGTGCTGAAGGTTGATTGGCAGGATTTAACCGCGGGCAAAGAAAAAACGCACGTGGTAGGCAACCTGCCATATTATATCACCAGCCAAATTTTGTTTTCACTGCTCGAGGCGCGCCACCTATTTGCCGAAGCTACCTTAATGATGCAGAAAGAAGTGGCGGAACGCCTGGTGGCCGATATCCGCACGAAGGATTACGGAATATTGAGTGTGCAGACACAGCTCATGAGTTCGCCCGAGATTCTTTTTCCTGTCTCCAGAAATTGCTTTAGCCCGCCACCCAATGTAGACAGCGCCATGGTGCGGCTAACTTTTGATAAAGGGGATCTTAACTGCAGCGATGCCCACCTGAAAACCGTAGTTCGGACCGCCTTTAACCAGCGGCGCAAAAAATTGAGTAATTCTCTAAAACCGGTAGTAGACAAAAAACAGCAGCCGGATGGCTTTGATTATGACAAGCGTGCCGAAGCATGGACGCCTGACATATATGAAAAGTTGACAGCACGCTTGGTTAAGGATGGCATTTTGACCTGAAATTTCGGCGAAAAAATAGGCCCGCCTCTCGCTTTTCCAGCAAAATAAGCCATACTTGGCTCAATCTTGTTTTTTTAGGATTGAATTTACCGCTATCCATCAGTTTGGTATGGAACTTGCTCATTGTATACATCAAGAAAGAAGAAATTTCACGAATCTTGATATCAGTGATGAAATTGGGATTCAAGAATAGTCTAAATATAACTGTTAACTAAAATTAAGATTCAAACTTATGGCTAAAGCAAATATAAAACCATTGAGTGATCGCGTGTTGGTTCAGCCTGAACCTGCCGAAGATAAGACCGAGTCAGGTATCATTATTCCTGATACGGCCAAAGAAAAACCACAAGAAGGAAAAGTGGTTGCTGCAGGACCTGGCAAGGTAGAAAATGGTACAAAAATCGACATGTCGGTAAAAAAAGGAGACAAGGTATTGTATGGAAAATACAGTGGTACCGAAATCACAGCTAGATGGTGAAGAGTATTTGATTATGCGTGAATCCGACATTCTCGGCATTGTATCTTAAGCACTTACACTATTTGGAAACTATTAA
>NNSL01000425.1 GCA_003123965.1 Balneolaceae bacterium SMO_bin1 | reverse complement strand
CTCGGAGCAAGATGACCAACTTGAAGAAAATGGTATGGGAGCCCAACGCCGTTGAGTTTGTAACGTTCGACTGGCAGCAGGATTCGCTTCAAATTTACAGGGCATCACGCGTGGTTGAAACACGAACAAAAACCATCAGCGGCACCATTAATTCGTCGCTCTATAATGCCATATCTGATGCAAAGTCACGCGACAAGCTGGTGTACAAGCTCTCGGATATTATGGCTTGGCAGATTGATTTCTTCAACCTGCGCAAAGGAGACACCTTTAAAATTTTGTACGAAAATAAATATGTCGACGGTGAGCATTATGATGTTGGAAATGTAAAAGCCCTTGAGTTACAGCACATGGGCGATACCTATTTTGCCTATTATTTTGAGGATGGAGACATTGAAGGTTATTACGACGAAGAGGGCCGAAGTGTGAAGAAAGCGCTGCTCAAGGCGCCTTTTACCTACGATCAGCGCATTAGTTCTGGTTTTAATCCCAATCGCTTTCATCCAGTCTTAAAGCGTACGCGTCCTCATAACGGTGTGGATTATGCCGCGCCATACGGTACGCCGGTACTTTCGGTGGGTGACGGCGTGATTTCACGAGCCGGGTATTATGGCTCAGCCGGACGCATGGTAGAGGTGAAGTACAAAGGCTCGTATAAAGCCAAATACATGCACCTGAGCAAATTTGCCAACGGCGTGCGCAGCGGCACCCACGTAAAACAGGGCGAAGTAATTGGCTATGTAGGGAACACCGGCCGCGTAACCGGCACCCATCTGCATTACGAACTGATTAGAAATAACCGTCCTATTAATCCCTTACCGTTGATCTTCCGTCTGGAGAACCGCTGCCTGATCAGTACATGGCGGCTTTTGAACAGCTGCGCGACAGCCTGAACGAACGGCTTATAGGTAAAAGTAACAACCTTGTAGATTCAGCAATCACTGCGCCGTAAAATTTTATCGGTGCTTGCAAATGGAAGGTGCGTATAAATTGGCACATTTATGATATTGTGGTTTCCAGATGAGAGGTAAACCCCGCCAGCCGCATATATTTGTTGCCCTCCTTTTCTTTGTAGCGTGGTTTTCTAACTGAAATAACTCGCTCAGTGTAGAGAATTTCTCTGGCGTTATTCCCTTCTGTAAACAATTAGAAAATACTAATGGGTTCTTACTCCAGTTAGCCCTTAGTTGAAGTATGCTTTTCGATAAATTATTTCATACTTGACGGCAAAAAGTAGAGTAACATGGGAATGGGCGCTTTCGGATCCTTTCCTACTTCTGGAAAATATTGGCAACAGTTAAATAGTTGCAATACGTATTTTTTGTTTAGGATTTACAAGATCATAAGTCTTAAAATGGGTTCTCGCTGCGGTAATGTTGTGTCGTTGAAACTAATGAGCAGACGCTGCGTAGAGATTTGAATACAGATTTAGAAATTAATGAGAGTAAAAGAAAATTCAATTTTGGTATTAATGAAGCTAAGCTAGTTCAGTAATGGGTTGTACATAAAAGAATATCTTTATCCTTAAATAGGAACAAATTCCTACGGTTGATGAAGAATGAAAAAATTAAAAAAGTTATACCGTTCTTCTTTCCTTGGTTTTCTATTATTAGTAACAGCCGTGATGGTTTTTGCCTGCCGCTCTGCTGCGGATCAGTATAAAAATGCGGCCGAGGCCCAATCCAATTCTGTTTCGCCGCCTGTAATTATCGAGGCTCAAAACGTTGTTACCAATTATCTCGATTCGCTCCCGTCGCCAAAAGTTGTAAACATATCCGAAAAATCTCCGCCCAACAGTACTGCTGCCGGTTTTCGTGTGACCATGCAAAACTTCAATACCGAAGACGGGCTGGCGTTAAGCAGCCTAATTTGCGGTTATAAAGACAGAGCAGGAAATCTCTGGTTTGGCACATCGGGCAACGGGGCAAGTATGTATAATGGAAAATCATTTACGAACTACTTCTCATCCCATGGCTTGATCCACAATTTCATTAATAGTATAACAGAAGACAGCAAGGGTAATATTTGGTTCGGCACCTATGGTGGCGTCAGTAAATACAACGGGGTAACCTTTGAAAACTTCACTGCTACGCAAGGCCTTATAAATAATGATGTTCGTAAAATACTGGAAGACAGCAAGGGTAATATTTGGATGGCCACAATAAGTGGAGTAAGCCGGTATAGCCCTTCACATAAAGAAAGCGAACAGCATTCTTTTGTAAACTATGATACCAACGATGGGTTGGCAGCCGGTTCTGTATTCTACATTATGGAAGATCGAAACGGAAATCTTTGGTTTGGAAGCAGCGGCGGCGTTAGCAAATATGATGAAAGAGCGGAAGCCAGTGGTAAAAAAGCGTTTCAGGACTTATCCGAATTGATGGGCGTTGACGGTAAAATTGTACATACTATAACTGAAGACAAAGAAGGGATCATTTGGATTGGCACCGACGATTTTCTTAGCCAGTACGATCCCGAAAAAAAGGGTACCACAGAGAAGGCTTTTACTCATCTTACGGTTGATGACGGCCTTGCCGGTAATAGTGTGATCAGTAGTATGGAGGACAGTGACGGCAACCTCTGGTTTGGTACAAAAACTGGCGTTTCGAGGTATAGTAAAGAAGACAGTACCTTCCTGAATTTTACCACCGAACAGGGTTTGGCACACGATCACATTGAGAGCATTACCGAAGATGATTCAGGTAGTCTTTGGTTTGGCACATATGGCGGCGGGCTCAGTAAATACGATGGTAAAAGCGTGGTTGAGTATTCGTCAGAGCAAGGGCTGCCGGGTAAAGCTGTTTATGCCATCACCGAAGATAATGAGGGCAACCTCTGGTTGGCCCCGCTTGATGGCGGAATTGTTGAGTACCGGCGAAACGGGTCGGATAAAATGGGAGGAACTTTTGTCAACTACACAGCTGATCAGGGGTTTAATGAAACCACGGCCTATACATCGTTAGAAGATAACAACGGCAGCCTTTGGTTTGGCACGAGTTCGGGTTTGATTAAGTATGATGGGTCAAGCTTTACCACCTATACAACAGAACAGGGCCTGCGTGACGATTATATAAATGCGTTATACCTCGACGGGGAAGGCAACTTGTGGATAGGCACGTATGAAGGTGGAGTGAGTAAATTTGACGGCAAATCGTTTACAAATTTTTCGACCGGCCAGGGGTTGGTTCATCAAACAGTCTGGAACATCTTTGAAGATAAAGACGGTATCATATGGATCGCTACAAGGAACGGTTTAAGCAGGTTTGACGGCAAGCAATTTATGAACTTTACAAAAGCCCAGGGCTTGCCGGATAATAAACTTTCAACCCTGATGCAGGACTCCCATGGAAACTTCTTTACTGCGGGCTGGGGCGGTGGCGTATCCATTATAAGAAAAAGACATCTCGAGATGCTATTTGAACCTGATGTTGAGCAAAACTACGAAAATATGTTTCAGCACTTTTCCACGGCCGAAGGATTGGCAAACGATGTGGTTTATAATATTGTGGAAGACAGCGCCGGTAATCTTATCATCGGAACCAGTTACGGTTTCACGGTACTAAATGGGGGGATAGGGGCTGAAGGTGGGAAAATTGCAAAAAACGGCATCGAAAATTATAACGAGAAAACGGGATACCCGATAAAAGATGTAAGCCATATTTACAGCCTGTTTAAAGACAGCCGGGAGTTTATTTGGGCAGGTACAGGTGATAAACTGGTGCGGTTCGATTATAACAGCGTTCACAAAAAGTAAGGAAGCGCCGAGTGTACACATACAAAGCGTAAAAATAAATAATGAGACTATTAGCTGGCACAGCCTGCATTGGGCAGAAAAAAACGGATCAGGCACAAAACCAGAACACGAATAACGTACCTGCTCACGTAATTAATGAATTACGTGCATTTGACCGAACGTTAACGCCCAGTGAACGCGATACCTTGGTAAGCAGATTCAAAAATGTACGCTTTGACGGTATACGTCCCTTTAGCGCTATTCCCGAAAACCTGGTGTTACCGTATGGAAAAAACAACATCACCTTCGACTTTATAGGAGTGGAAACGGCACGGCCTGATCTGGTTCGGTACCGGTATAAACTTGAAGGCAACGACGAAGAATGGTCTCCGGTAACCGACGAAGCTACAGCTAGCTTTGGTAATATATTTGAAGGCAGTTATAACTTTATGGTACAGGCCCAAAGCCCGGATGGCGTCTGGAGCGAACCGCTGATTTACAGTTTTAAAATTTTGCCGCCCTGGTACCGCTCTACGTTTGCCTACTTGTTCTACATTATTGTTTTCATGGGGGGAGTATATTCTATTCACCGGGTGCAAAAAGCACGTACCATTCGCAATGAAAGGGAAAAAATACAACGGCACGAACTAGAACAAGCCAAAAAAATTGAGAAAGCCTACCGTGAACTTGAAATAGAAGCTGCACTGGAACGAGTCCGATCGACAAGTATGGCCATGCGTCATACCTCAGAGCTGCAGGGGGTTGTAAACACGGTTGCGGAGCAACTGCAGAAAATTAATATGGATATCAATGGGGGCGTATTTATTGTAATAAATGATGAGGTTGACCGGCATGTACCTATTTGGGGATCGGGTGGGGCCGCTGATTATGCAGCAAAAGCCGTAGTTCCGTTCTTAGACAGACCTATATTCAAGTGTCTGAGAGATGCTATAAAAGAGGAAAAAGATTTCTTGGTCGAAGAATACTCGAAGAAAGAAAAAGTGGAGTTTTTTGAGCATTTATTTAACCATCAACCCTGGAGCTCTGTGCCAGAGGAGAAGAAAAAACAATTGCTATCACTCCCGGGCGGCTATACGCGATCGCTGACCATATCGCAAAACACAAGTATTTTTATCATCAACAATACCGGGAAAATATTCTCTGAGAAAGACAATGATATTCTAAGACGCTTCGGAAAGGTTTTTGAACAGTCATACATCCGTTTTCTCGATCTGCAAAAAGCCGAGGCCCAGGCGCAAGAAGCTCAAAAGCAAGCCTCGCTTGATCGTGTTCGGGGAGAGATTTCCAGCATGCGATCGTCAGAGGATTTGCAGCAAATTATTCCGGTAATCTGGCGTGAATTAAATGTGCTCGGCATCCCATTCTTTAGGTGCGGCGTATGCATCCTTGATGATGATAATGCAACGATCCGGCTCTATTTATCGGCCCCCGACGGGCATTTGCTTTCTGTAATGAACCTTTCTTTCGGGGCAAATTCGTTTACTCAAAATGTGGCTGAACACTGGAGAAAGGGTACGGTTTATAAAGCGCACTGGGACCGGAAAGATTTTGTCAACTGGACGAGATCAATGACCGAGCAAGGCCAAATTCTGAACGAGAAAGCGTATCCCTGGTGCAGAAAAACCGCCCGAATCACTTCATTTGCATCTCATTCCTTTCAAGCAGGGTATGTTATATATTGGAAACGAAGAACCACTTACAGACAGTGAAATTACCCTGTCAAAATCACTGGCTGAGACTTTTTCAATAGCTTATGCCCGTTATGATGACTTTAACCAACTGGAGCAAACTACAGAAAAGGCGGAAGCGGCACTTGTAGAGCTGCAGGCAGCGCAAGAGCAACTGGTACAACAAGAAAAACTGGCTTCCCTGGGCCAGCTCACCGCCGGCATTGCCCACGAAATCAAGAATCCGCTCAATTTTGTCAATAATTTCTCAGATCTGAGCATTGAGCTGATAGAGGAGGTAAAGAACGAGTTGCTCGCTGTAAAGTCTTCATTAAGAGGTGACCCGAATGGCAATACCGACCAGAAGGGGAATCGCCAATATATTGTCGAAATATTGGATGATATAGAGTCTAACCTGTATAAGATACACGAGCATGGGAAACGCGCCGATCGCATTGTTAAATCGATGCTGCAGCACAGCCGAGGCGGTTCTGGTACTATTGAGCCCACTAAGCTGAACCCCTTGCTGAAAGAATTTGTGAATTTGGCCTTTCATGGCATGCGTGCGGGAAAAGACCCGATGAACATAGAAATAGAAATGCATCTCGATGATCAAATTGATCAAGTACCACTCATTGCCGAAGATTTCAGCCGGGTAATCGTGAACCTGTGCAATAATGCTTTTGACGCGATGAAGGATAAGCTTGCAGCAACGCGTGACCAGCAGACAGTATATCAACCGAAATTAACGGTACGAACCGGTCGACAAAATAACCAAGTGATTGTTGAGATTGAAGACAACGGGCCCGGGATACCAGAGAAAATCCGGGAT
>NNSL01000410.1 GCA_003123965.1 Balneolaceae bacterium SMO_bin1 | reverse complement strand
TTTCGACGAAAACCTAATTTCCAGGTGCTGCTGGCACATCCGGGCGGACCCTATTGGCAAAATAAGGATGAAGGTGCATGGTCGCTGCCCAAGGGCTTAATTGAGGGAGATGAATCGAAACTGGATGCCGCGAAGCGCGAATTTGAGGAAGAAATCGGCTTTTTGCCTGAGGGCGAATTTATTGAGCTGGGAAGCATAGAACAGAAAGGCGGAAAGACCGTTTATGCCTGGGGCGTGGAATGCCAGATCCCCGATGATTTTGAGTTTACCCCTGAATTTTTTTGAGATGGAGTGGCCGCCCAACTCCGGCAAAACAGAGACTTTTCCCGAAATTGATCGGATCGAATATTTCCCGCCGTTTGCAGCCAACAAGAAAATCAACCCGGCCCAGCGGGAATTCATCACCCGGCTTATGACCAAATGCATGAGCTAAAAGGCTTGCAATTTAATTTGTCAGGGAATCAGTCCTGATCCTGTTCACTTCCAATTTTTCAGGAAATACTCGTATCGCTATTTGCATGCGGCCTTCTCGCTGATCTGCATTCGCAAAGTTGAGATCTGTCCCGGTTCGTTCATTTACAGCATAAATAACGAGATTGGAATCTGAAGGCGTAGCCTTCAGCACAAATTCGTTTTTAAATGTATCATCTTCCTTGAGATCGGCCAGGTTGATACTGCTAATATCGCGTCCGGCACCGCCCTGCTCCTGGGCAGCCAATACTGCTCCATGACACGACTTTGAAGTGTAGCGAGCTCGCTTCGCATATAATCTCTGGCGCGTTGTTGGTCAGCCATTTGCCATTTTTGATCACCGTACAGCAAAATGTTTCCCAGCCCCATGGATGTAGTAATAAAACCGATCATTACTAAACTAACCCCGCTATACCAGCCAATGCGACCCCACAAGGATTTATCATCACTTGAATTATTAACCCACAAGATGGGCGCTACGACAAATAACAAAATCAAACTCGCTACTATGGCGATTCGCTGCATCCAAAAACTTTCTGTGACTGTTCCACCGCCAAATTCTGTAATAGCCTGCACCGATGAGGTACCCAGAGCCAGGTTAATGGGCGCAAATAACAGAAACTCCTTTGTTATAAAATTGAGTGGAAATAGCAGCACAATAGCAATAACGGTAGCCAGCAGCCACGGAATAATTTTTTGAACTTTAGTTTGTTCGCTCATAGGTAATCCCCCGCTTTGTTAATACGCCTTTCGCTTCAAAATAGCCCGTTTCACCATTATAGTTTTGGTACGCTTGCTGCTGGCCAAGCACCTGTGTTGAATATGCCACCAGCACCACCGAATCGGGTGATGTTTTGGCCAGTGCAATATGCAAAGTTTCATCGTTTTTAAAATTATGATAATCGATGATGCCGTCGCTGATGAGTGAATCATACCGTGACTGAAATAATGCGCCTAAATCGTTCGCGCTATTTCCCGCCTGATAGTGGCTTCGCAAGGTATGCAGCAGCATATCGTTGACGTAGTTTTTGGCCATGCCCGCCTCAATAACCTCCCTGATATCAACCATATTCTGCTTTTGCTTGGTGGCTTCCTGAAGACCAAACCAGTAATGAGCGAAAAACAGAATCAACAAGAGTCCCGTGACGGCTGCGACCCGCTTTTTATTGCTAGGCCCGGTTTGATTTGGTGAGTAAAACGCGGTAAATGCAATAAGAAAAACGGCTGCTGCAATGCTGGCATACAGCATCGCCTGCCAAATACCAACGGCTGTTCCTTGCATAAAAAAGGCCGCAGAGAGCAATATCCCGCCGCCCAGAATCCAAATTATTTTTTTCATAGTTGTACCCCTGATTCAATTTCTCCCAATATATAAGAAGATTGGGGACTTTCAAGAATCAAGGAAAAACTGCTACTCTAAGTCCATCGTGTTCATCACTTTCACGATTGGGAATGAGCCTTGCTGGAGCGTATCACCCAGCATATTCCAAGCCGCGTAACCGTCGGGGGCTTCCGGCTCAAGCAGTTGAAAAATGAGCATGCTGCTGCTGTTGTTAGTTTTTATGAGTGTCCACCCTTCGAGCGACATGGAACTGCCGGTGAAGCTTCCGGTGAGATCGATCATCCGGCGGCCTTCGTAGGCGTCATCATCCTGCTCAATGCTTGTTATTTCAAATTGCTGCACGGCTATTTCGTCAGCCTGTTCAAGCGTATCAACCGCAATGCCGTGCCGGCCAAGGTTGGCAATGATGTGATCAAACTGACCCGAGCGATTATCAATAGCATAAGCATACGGCACAGGGCGGCGCTGCGTGCTTGCAAACTGGTTGTAGAGTTTTGAGGTCACCGTATCGGCAATGCCCATGCGTTTGTACATGTTGGCATCAAGCTGTTCTTTGTGCACCAGTATCCAAATCACTGATCAAGAGCTCAAATTCGGGTGGGGTTTGGTGATAACCATAATCAATTGTGCCTTCTAAGCCTTCCGAATGGCGTTGTGTTTTCTCACGCAGCTGCTGCTTTAGTTGTAACAATGCGTCGGCATTGCGCGATGCATAGGCTATAGTAGTTTTCACAAAATCTTCGGCCACATCAATCCGGCTTTCATAATCAACGTACGAATAGGTTTCACTCAGCAGCCCCAACCTGTTTTTGAGACCGTAATAATTGGACGAATAGCGCGGCAGCGGGCTGTACGTGTACCAGCCGTCTTCGGGCGCACCACGGCGAAAATTGCCGTAATCAAATACTTCCCAACCTTTCATTTTCATTTGGCTGTGCAGGTGAGGAAGCATGTATTCATTCTGGAAATTGGTGATGAGCGAATCGGTATCGGGGTGGAGCGGCGGGGCGTAGGTGAGGTGATAGCCATGGCGCGAGCCATTTGTAGTATGCAGGTCCATAAAAAGGATAGGATCCCATTTAGTAAGCACGTTTTGGATGAGGCCCTGCGACTCAGAAGCGGCCATTTTGGTAAAATCGCGATTCAGGTTTAGCCCCTGTGCGTTGGGTCGTGTTCCCACACCGCCCGACGGTCCATATTGGTTGGGCCGATGCGCGCGGTCAATCATGTCATTGCCGTCCGCATTATAAATAGGGGCTAACAGCAGCGTTACCTTTTCCAACCACGCCTGGTGCTGGCCCTGCGTTAATTCTTGAATGAGGCGAAGCAATGCTTCTTTGCCCTCCACTTCACCAGAGTGAATATTGGCAACGATGAAAATTACGGGCCGATTGAGCTCGCGGGCCTTCTCGGGGTTTGGTATGGGTTGATCGGAAAAGACCAGCAGCGGCAGTGCTTTGCCCTGCTCAGATTGCCCGAAAGCTTCGTAATGCACATTGGCTGCATTTTCCCGCGCATAATTCACCACTTCCATTACATCATCGTAGCGAGAGGTTTCGGTGAAATCACGTTGCTCCGGCACCAGTTCTGGTGGACTTTGCTGATTAGAACAGCCGGCAATAGCCGTAAAAGTTAAAGCCAAAATCAGTACATATCTCATCACATAGAGGGATTCAGTTGGAGGTTTTCGAGATTTAAACTATCATATTTTTGATCCATTCAATGTAATAGTTCTTAAAATCAAATAGAGGTTCTCATGGCTGGTAAAAAACTGTTGATGATAGTAGGCGATTATGGCGAAGATTATGAGATTATGGTGCCGTTTCAGGCGCTGCAAATGGTTGGGCACACCGTACATGCGGTTTGCCCCGATAAGGAGGAAGGCGATTCTATAAAAACGGCCATCCACGACTTTGAGGGTGACCAAACGTACAGCGAAAAACCCGGGCACAATTTTGCGCTAAATGCTACTTTCGCGGATATCAATCCGGCCGATTACGATGCTTTGGTGCTGCCGGGCGGCCGCGCGCCCGAATATTTGCGTACCTATGATGAAGTACTGCAAATGGTGAATCATTTTGTGGATAACAACAAGCCCATTGCATCTATCTGTCACGGCCTGCAGATTCTTTCCGCGGCTAACGCGGTTAAGGGCAAGAAAATCACCGCATATCCCGCGTGCGGGCCCGAGATGATGGTAGCCGAGGCCGATTTTCAACATGTTGATCCAACCGAAGTAGTGGTTGACGGTAACTTAGTAACGTCTCCCGCCTGGCCCGGGCATCCCAAATGGCTGGCTGCTTTTTTAGAAGTGCTGGGCACTAAAATCACCCATTAATAAAAAAAGCCCGACGATCATCGTCGGGCTTTACTCAAATTTGTTATAAATCTGGTATCAGTTTTCGTTAGGGAAAAGTACACCGTCAATGACATGGATGAGCCCATTTTTGGCTGACATATCAGCATTGATAATGGCTGCATCCCCAATAAATGTGCTGTCATCGCGAATTTGCACCGTAAGCGTGTGGCCCTGCAGAGTTTGCAGTGTTTCGCCGTCTTCGAGATCCTCAGCTTCAATAACACCGCGAACAATATGGTTTTTGAATGTACCTGCAAGTTGCTCTTTATTCTCTTTTTTCATCATTTCTGCGTATGAGCCTTTCTGCATGTTTGCAAAGGCCTCATTTGCAGGAGCAAAAACGGTGTATGGACCACCACTTGTGAGGGAATCTGCCAAGTCTGCCATTTTTACAATAGCGGTAAAGTCGGAAGTATTGCTATTATGTGCAGCGACATACATCAGCGATTTGGGCTGATTATGCGGCGCTACATTCTCTTCATTTTGCTGGCTGGCAAGATCAAGTTGTGTAAAGGCTATAATCACAAAAAAGCCAATAATGCCAAGCACAATTTTCATGGGAAGCTGAATATTCATAAGTCGGTGTTCTGTATATGATATTTGAATTTGTAGTTTAAACCTTCAAGAATGGCAAAAGTTTCATAAGGGTAACGCAACGCAGCTAAGCAGATTGCCCCGGATTAATCCGCAGCCGAACCGGGCCGCTAACCTCTTTCAAATCAACCGGTTCACCATTTTGCTCAACGGTTATAAAACCCTTCTCCTGCAGCGATTGCGCCGCATCTCGGATATCCTCCATGAGTGTCCGCCAGTTATCAGAATCAACTGCTCGTGCGGCTTCAGAAGGACAAATGGTTTTATCAGGTCCACGCCGCTTTGCCAACGTGATAATTTCTTCCTTTAATTTTTGCTCATTAATTTTCATCGACGGCTTCGAATATCCTCATATGATTGTTCTAAATCAATTATTGGTTTGGGATAATCTTTTCCGATAATGATGCCCAACTCCTGCTGCTCGGATTCGGTGAGTTTGTGGGGTTCGTGTATTTTTTGATCTGGTATGGGTTCAAGCTCCGGCAACCAATGCTTTACGTATTCACCGTTCTCATCATACTTCTGCGCCTGTTTAACTATGTTAAAGTACCGGTTGCGCGAATCATGGCCCACAGTTGAATTGTACATCCAGTTGCCATAATTGCTGTAAGGGTCGTAATCCAGCAGCTGCGATTCGAAATACTCGGCACCCAAGCGCCAGTCCAAATTCAGATTTTGCGATAGAAAGCTAGCCACATTTTGCCGCCCGCGATTGCTCATAAACCCGCTTTGGTTGAGCTCACGCATATTGGCATCAACAAAAGGAATGCCCGTTTCACCCGCTGCCCATTTCTCAAACAGCTCGCGATCGGTGCTCCAGCTTTTCTGTTTATGTTGCAGACCGCCCAGTTTAAAGTAGTCGGTGCCGTGCCGTAGATATGAGAAGCGAAAGTAATCGCGCCAAATAAGTTCAAAAACCATCCAGTAGGTTGACTTATTACTCGTTCGCTCTTTTTCATAGCGCTTCACTTCCCAGTACACTTTGCGCGGCGACAAGCATCCATTGGCCAGCCACGGTGAAAACTTGGAGGAATAATCAGCCCCCAGCAGTCCATTGCGCGTGTATTTATAACTCTTCAGCTGATCCTGTTCCCAAAAATACTTTTTTAAGCGACTGGCAGCAGCCCGTTCCCCGCCTCTAAACGGCAGCACCGAGCGATCATCGGGCTCCACTTTTTCAACGCCCAAGTCTTCTACACCTGGAATTTCTCCAGGTTCGGCACCGTCGGGCAATCTCATTTTCCCAGGATTGGGAAAACACTCCCGCACCTTTGCTTTATTTTCTACCTGCTTGCGGAAATTGGTGTAGGTTTTAGGCACTTTTTCAGGCTCATACGGAATATCTTCGAGATGATATAGACTGTGACCCCAGTAAAAATTTGTTCCGATGTCCACATTTCCCTTCACGGCTTCTTCTATTGCCATCTCTTCAGAGGCCGGTTCGCTATAGCCAAAAAGAGTATCAACCTCATGCTTTTGCACCAGCTGGGGTATCACCTCTTCCGGTTTACC
>NNSL01000446.1 GCA_003123965.1 Balneolaceae bacterium SMO_bin1 | reverse complement strand
CTTCTTCCTCATCTTCAATATCAACAATAACCTCGGCTTCTACCTCGTATTCGTCCTCATCCATTTGCTCGGGTGGATATTTTTCAACCACTACTTTTACGTCGTTCATCACAAGCGCAAACATACCCAAGGCAGAAATAATAGGGGCCATAAAGGTAAGCAGCGTTGCTCCGCCCAGCCCTGCAGTAAGTTGGGTCTGGAATAAAATTTTGCCCTTCTTATTCTGAATCATCAGGCTGCGGGCGTTCCCTTTCTTAATGAGCTTCTTAATTTGCTGAATGATTTCGTCGGTGGTACCCTGTAATTCTTGAAAGAAAGTCTTTCTCTTGTTTGAGTTCTTCATAATTTTCCTGCTCATTTTCTTAGAATTTCGTTAAGCAAACAAAATTTTCTGTAAGGAATTTCTTCCTTGTGAGTCTTACTACGTAAATGAACTTATAAAGATTCACGAGGAAACGAATGTTATCACGCGTATACTGTGCTTCCACCATCGGGGTTGATGCCCGCCTAATTGAAGTTGAAACCAACATGTCGCACGGCATCCCGAAATATTTTTTGGTGGGATTGCCGGACCGTGCCGTTAGCGAATCGAGCGATCGGATTGAGGCCGCGCTTAAAAATTCGGGTGCTGAATTTCCCAAGGGACGCATTACAGTGAATCTGGCCCCGGCCGATCTTCCCAAAGAGGGTAGTGCGTTTGATTTACCGATTGCCGTTAGTCTGCTCTCAGTTTCTGCGCAAATTGAGACCGAAAAATTAGATCAAACCCTCATTCTGGGTGAGCTGGCGCTGGATGGGAAACTTCGGCCCGTTAAAGGCGTGCTGCCCATGGCCGTTGAAGCGCGAAATAAAGGGCTCAAAAATATTGTTGTCCCCGCTGATAACGGTCCCGAAGCCGCAGTGGTTGAAGGTGTCGACGTTTTTGCTTTTAAAAACCTGCAAGAGGTTATGGATTGGCTGCAGGATGATGGGTCGCACGCGGCAGTTGATGTGGATCTTGAAACCATGTTCAGCCGAAACGGGCAAGCCGAAATTTTGGACTTCAGCGATGTACGTGGACAGGAAAATGTAAAGCGCGCACTTGAAGTAGCAGCTGCCGGCGGTCATAATGTGATTATGGTCGGCCCGCCCGGCTCCGGTAAAACTATGATGGCCCGCCGGTTGCCGGCAATACTGCCGCCCTTTACGCTTGATGAAGCCCTGGAAACCACGAAAATACACTCGGTTTCGGGCATTTTGCCCTCGGGAAAGGCGCTGGTCACGCATCGTCCGTTCCGTTCACCCCACCACACGGTGTCTGATGTGGCGCTTGTTGGCGGTGGAAGCATCCCCATGCCCGGCGAAATTTCCATGGCGCATAATGGTGTGCTTTTTTTGGATGAACTGCCCGAGTTTAAACGGAGCGCGCTTGAGGTTATGCGCCAGCCGTTGGAAGACGGGTCCGTAAGTATTTCGCGGGCGCGCATGAGCGTGAGTTATCCCAGTCGTATTATGCTAGTTGCCTCCATGAATCCGTCGCCCACCGGTGATTGGTATGATCCAACTAATCCATCGAGCGCATCACCGGCACAGATGCAGCGCTACCTGAGCAAAATAAGCGGCCCTTTACTCGATCGCATCGACCTCCATATTGAAGTGCAGAAAGTGAGCTACGAAGAACTTTCCAGCAAAGCCAAAGGTGAGTCATCAGCCGCCATTCGGAAGCGTGTGATGGAGGCACGCAAAATTCAAACCCAGCGGTTCATGGGCATCAAAAATGTGCACAGTAACGCACAGATGAATACCAAGCTGGCCCGTAAAATTTGTCCGCTTGATGATGCCAGCTCGCAGCTTTTGAAGAAGGCGATTACCTCCCTTGGGCTTTCAGCCCGTGCATATGATCGCATCTTAAAAGTCTCGCGCTCTATCGCCGATTTAGAGCACTCCGAAAATATTCGCTCCAACCATGTGGCTGAGGCTATTCAATACCGCAGTCTTGATCGTGAGGGGTGGCTGGGCTGATTTTAAATTTACCGGTTACCAATTGGCATTATAAGAAGTGGAATTCAATCATTGATTCCGGGAAATAAATTGGATAAAATTCTGCCCACCAAAATTATCATCCTATCATTTGTGCCGTGCCCCAATACGCCGATATCGTTTTTTCTACTGCTGTTCGGCAGGCTTTTACCTATCAAGTGCCCGAGCGATTGCAAGACAAAGTAAAGTCCGGCATGCGGGTTTGGGTACCATTTCAACGGCGCAAAACCATCGGCATGGTGGTAGGTTTGCATGATGAAACGCCCTCTTTTAACACGCGGAAAATTGAGCGGCTTCTTGATGACCAGCCTATTTTGTCATCCAATATGCTGCGCCTTACGCGGTGGATACACCGGTTTTATTATTGCAGTTGGGGCGAAGTGATACAAGCGGCGCTTCCGGCCGGGCTCAATTTTTATGCGGAGCAGTATATTCGTGTGCCGGAATCAGCCAGTATCAATCCTCTCGATGATCAGCAGAAAGAAATTGCCGTGGAAGTGCGCCAAGATGAGCGGTACTTGCTCAAAGAAGCAAAAAAACGGTGGTCGGCTGAGATTATCAAAAAAATGATCGGCCAAAAAGTGCTGGAAGTGTGGGAAGAACCGGAAACAAAAATAGCACCCAATACCGATAAATTGTGGGACTGGCAAGACGGTGTTAATCAACAAGAGGTAGCGCAGCTTGTTCAGGAGCATAAAGACCAAGATAAATTTTACAAATGGATTCAGGCGCTTGAAGTGCTGCAGCAGATGGACCTGCCCAAATTCAACCGCGAGCTGAATAATCATGCTCTCTTGGAATCATACACATTAAATCGCATTGCAGAAGAGGGGCTTATTTTTGCGCGTGAAGTTAAAACTACAAATATCAGCTATGTTTACGATCACCAACCCGAGAAGCTGAAATCGTTGCAGGGAGAGCAAAAAGCAGCATTTGCAGAAGTTTCGGACGCAATCGAAAAAGAAGTATATAGCCCTTTTTTGCTGTACGGTGTTACCGGCAGCGGCAAGACCGAAATATATATTCACGCACTTAAGCAGGTTCGTGAAAAGGGCATGGGTGGGCTGGTTTTGGTCCCCGAAATTGGGTTAACGCCCCAAACCGTTCGGCGCTTTTATCAAATCTTTGGTGATGAGATCGCAGTATTACACAGTCGGCTGAGTCAGCGCGAACGGTATGATGCCTGGCAGGCCTTGTACAGCGGGGAAAAGCGCATCGCTATTGGGGCCCGCTCGGCGGTGTTTGCTCCCGTCCATAATTTGGGACTTGTGGTGATTGACGAAGAGCACGATGCGTCGTACAAACAGGAAGACCCGGCCCCGCGGTATCATGCACGCGATGTAGCTTTAATGCGCGCCCGTCTGAACGAAGCAGCCGTTGTCATGGGGTCAGCAACGCCAAGTTTGGTTTCATTGCACCGGGTGAAAGACGGTAAAAGCACGTTTTTGCAGCTTACCGAGCGCCCGTTTGAAGTTCAAATGCCCAACGTGCAGGTACTCGATTTAAAACAGTATCAATCAGCAATGCGGGGACCGCTAACGGTACCATTATTCAATGAAATTAAAGATGCGTTAGACCGAAATGAACAAATAATTCTGCTGCACAATCGCCGCGGGTATGCCAGTTTCGTGCAATGCACTAGTTGTGGTCATTTGCCTGAATGCCCGAATTGTTCGGTAAGCCTCACGTACCATAAAGCTAAGCGGCAGCTGCGTTGCCATTACTGCGGGTACAGCCAGCATCAGTCGCAGGCCTGTAATGCATGTGGAGAAAAAGCACTGCAGGAAAAGGGAAGTGGAACCCAGCAGCTGGAAGAAGAAATTGAGGAACTTTTTCCGGGGGCTTCAACTTTGCGTATGGATTTTGATACCACCTCCGGGAAAGATGCCCACGCCAATATTTTGCAGAAATTTGGGCGCGGTGAAGCAGATATTCTCGTGGGAACACAAATTGTAGGCAAGGGGCTCGATTTTCCCAATGTAACGGTAGTGGGCGTCATCAATGCTGATACCGAACTGGCGTTTCCGTCATTTCGGGCCGGCGAACGCATGTATCAGTTATTGAGCCAGGTTGCGGGCCGCTCGGGTCGGGCAGAGAAAGAGGGTAAGGTGTTTTTTCAAACCTGGCAACCCGATCACCCAGCACTGCAGGCCGCCAAAAACCACAACTATAAAGCCTTTGCACGCCGCGAACTTTCATTCCGTAAATCGCTGAACTACCCGCCGTATTCGCGTATTATCCGGTTCATTTTTAAAGGCAAAAGGGAGGGTCGCGTGCAGCAGGTTGCACAAATTTTCACCGAGTGTGTCATGGAAATCACGGAAGGCTATGATTCGATATTAGGTCCGTCTCCGGCCGCCATCGCCCGCATGCAGAAATACTACCGTTGGGAAAGCCTGTTAAAGATTAAGCCCTCGAATGGGGCCGGAGTTATTGAGCAAATGCTGGATCAAACGTTTGAGTTGTATGAATCCCGAAAACCGAATGGGGCCAGCAGCGTGCGAATCAACGTAAATGTTGATGCCTTAGAGTGATATTCCCATTTGCATTCCGCCTGATAAATGCGATTATTAACAGTATGAATTTTATCTGCTTAGATTAAAAGGAGGCCTGCCATGGGAGAAGAACGCGTAAAACTTGCCGATAGCCAGGAAGAAGTTCAGCAGTTCATGAAGTATGTGCTCAAAGACATTCGGGCACTTGATAAAATGCTGGAAGGGGATTGGTTTGAAACTGATCCGATTCGCATTGGGGCCGAGCAGGAATTGTGCCTTGTTGACCGCCATTCAAAGGCATGGCCTAAAGCCATGGAAGTACTCGGTAACTTGAAGGACACAGATCACTTCACAACCGAGCTGGCCAAATTCAATCTCGAGATTAACTTGGAACCACTAGAGTTTGGCGGCAACTGTCTGTCGCAGATGGAGAACAACCTGCAGGCTGATATTGACAAGGTGCGCGAGCAGGCCGAAGCACTGGGTGGTGAAATTGTTCTGACCGGCATTTTGCCCACCATTCGCAAGGTTGATGTTGACCTGAAAAACCTGACGCCGCTACAGCGGTACCGCGCACTTTGCAAGGCCATTAATAAACTGCGGGGAGAAGAGTTTGAGCTGCGCATACAGGGTATGGATGAGCTGCTGATGAAGTTCGACTCACCCCTGCTGGAAGCCTGTAACACCGGTTTCCAGGTGCACTTGCAGGTGACGCCCGAAGAGTTTGTGCGCAAATATAATATTGCACAAGCGATAACCGGACCCGTGCTGGCTGCGGCTGTAGGTTCGCCTTTTTTATTCGGCAAGCGGTTGTGGAGTGAAACGCGCATCGCACTTTTTCAGCAATCGGTTGATACAAGAACCGTGGGCGACCACCTGCGCGAAAGCAGCCCCCGCGTAACTTTCGGCAACGAGTGGGTTGATGAAAGCATACTCGAGATTTTTAAGGAAGATACAGCACGCTATCGCGTACTGCTCAGCTCGGAGGTAAATGAAGACGTGGAAAAGCTCCTCAGCGAGGGCACACCGCCCATGCTAAAAGCCCTGCAGGTGCATAATGGCACCATTTATCGCTGGAATCGGCCCTGCTATGGCGTATCTAACGGGCGGGCACACTTGCGTATTGAAAATCGCGTATTTCCATCGGGCCCAACCGTTACCGATGAAATTGCCAATACGGCTTTCTGGCTGGGATTACTTAACAAAATTGAAGATTATCATCCCGATATCAGGGAGGTAATGGATTTTGACGATGCCCGCTATAATTTCGTAGCCGCCTCTAAACTGGGGCTCGATACCACCTTCCGCTGGATCGATAATGAGCGGGTAAATGCCACGGAGCTAATTTTAGAAGAGCTGCTGCCCATTGCCCGGGAGGGTCTTGAGAAAGTATCGGTAAATTCTTCGGATATAAATAACTACCTGGGCATCATCCGCGACCGCGTAAAATCCGGACAAACCGCCTCGAACTGGATGATTAACAACTTTGCTAACCTAAGCAAACAGAATGAAGCAAAAGAGCAGACGCTGGCTGCCATTACCGCGGCAATGGTTAAAAATCAGAAAAAGGGAGAGCCGGTGCACAAATGGGGCCGCGTGCGGATGGAAGATTTAAAGCACTGGGAGCCATCTAAACTGCTGGTTGAAGAATTTATGACCACCGATTTATTCACTGCTCAAGAAGATGATATCCTGGAATTTGTGGCTAATTTAATTGAATGGCGTAAGATCAGGTATGTGCCCGTTGAAAATGATAACAACCGGCTGGTTGGATTGATAACTATGCGCATGTTGTTTCGGGAAT
>NNSL01000344.1 GCA_003123965.1 Balneolaceae bacterium SMO_bin1 | reverse complement strand
AATGGATTGGAAGAGCTTGAAGTTATTTTTGAATCCGAAACGGAACTCATTCAAACCAACAAGCAGCTGTCGCCCGGTAAACGCAAGCTTATCGATAAATTTATGCAGCGTATTGATGGTCATCAGCAAGCCGAGCGAAGCCGCTACATAATGATGAATGCACCCGAAAGCGCTGTACCCGAAATCAAAGATATCATTCCTTCGCTCAAAAGTCCCACGGTAATGCCGCTGGCTGACCAGGATATGGTTGCCGTGCACACGGTCATTCCTATTGAACAATTCTGGGATGTAATGGAGCGACTGAAAGCCGCCGGCGCAAGCGGTATTGTTATTCTGCCTATCGAAAGCATGATTCTATGAAAAAACTAACTTACAAATCGCTTTCGGCTGACGATATCAACCGATATTGCCAACGCCCCAAAATGGATTTTGCTTCCATTTTTGGGCAGGTGCAACCTATAATTAATGGCGTTCGTGACCGCGGGGACGAGGCCGTGCAAGAATACACCGAACAATTCGACGGCATTCGCCCCGCTTCGGCCTGCATTGATCCGAAAAGCATAGACGTAAATTTAGATCCCCCTATTCAACAGGCCATCGATACCGCTTTTCAAAATATTGCGGTATTCCATGAGGCGCAGCTGCCCGAAGCCATTTCGGTTGAAACCATGCCCGGCGTGCAGTGCCAGCGCATCACTCGGCCTATTGAACGCGTGGGCCTTTACGTACCCGGCGGTACAGCCCTGCTTCCATCAACACTGATGATGCTGGGCATTCCCGCCATGCTGGCTGGCTGCAAAGAAATAGTAGTGGCCACGCCCCCCAATGAAGACGGTGAAGTTGCTGATGAAATCGTATACATCGCCCAAAAAATCGGGGCTTCGACCATCCTAAAAGCTGGAGGGGCCCAAGCAATTGCAGCTATGGCGTGGGGAACGGAATCGATACCCAAAACCGACAAGATTTTTGGGCCGGGCAACCAGTACGTTACGGCCGCCAAAATGATGCTGCAGAACAGCGAAGCCCAAATCGCCATTGACATGCCGGCTGGACCATCAGAAGTGCTGGTGATTGCCGATGAAAGTGCTGAGCCTGCTTTTGTAGCCGCTGACCTGCTGAGCCAGGCCGAACACGGCGCCGACAGCCAAGTTGTACTGGTGGCTACCCCTGATTTTAAGTGGAAAGATTGCATGGATGAACTGCAAGATCAGCTTGCTGAACTACCGCGAAAATCGATAGCAAAAAAAGCCATCAACAACAGCTTTGGAATTGAAGTAGAAACGCTGGACCAAGCATTTGAATTTTCCAATCAATATGCCCCGGAGCACCTGATTGTACAGTGCAAGAATGCCGAACAATGGCAACAAGAGATTGTCAATGCCGGCTCGGTATTTTTAGGACCGTGGTCGCCGGAAAGCGTGGGCGATTACGCCTCAGGCACCAATCACACACTACCAACATACGGCTATGCCCGCATGTACAGCGGGGTATCAATCAACTCCTTTTTAAAATTTATAACCGTACAGCAGCTATCTAAAGACGGCCTCAAAACAATTGGTCCCACGGTGGAAACCCTTGCTGAACTTGAACAGCTTGATGCCCATAAACGAGCGGTATCTATACGCCTCGAAAAACTTAACTCCTGACACTATGTTCGATCTGGAAAAGCTGGTGCGACCCAATATTTCGAAGCTTAAACCCTACCACAGTGCCCGTGCCGATTTTGAGGAGGGCCTGCTGCTGGATGCAAACGAAAACAGCTTGGGAGCACCTACTGAGAAATTACAGGGAATGAACCGCTATCCGGCCCCGCTGCAGCCCCAGCTTCGTCAAATAATTGCTGGTTTTCGTGGCGTTAAAACTGAAAACATATTTGTAGGCAACGGCAGCGACGAAGCCATCGACCTGTTGTATCGCATTTTTTGTCGCCCGGGCAATGACAATGTGCTCACCACCCCGCCTACGTACGGCATGTATCGGGTTTCGGCCGACATTCACAATATTGGTGTGAAGGAGATATTGCTGGATGAAAACTTTCAGCCGCAGGTTGATAAGATCTTATCAACCGCCGATGAATACAGTAAAATTCTATTTCTGTGCTCACCGAATAACCCTACAGGCAATGTATTTGATCACTCAAAAGTAAATCGCCTGATCGAAGAATTTCCCGGCATTGTAGTGGTAGATGAAGCCTATATCGACTTCAGCGAGCACGAATCCTACGCCGCTAAAGTCGCCGAATATCCCAACTTGGTTGTGATGCAAACCATGTCAAAATCATTTGGGTTGGCCGGTATACGGCTGGGCATGGCGTTTGCACACAAAAACATCATCGACTACCTGATGAAAGTAAAAGCGCCGTACAATATTAATACGCTCACGTCTCAAGCCGCAATCGAGGCATTTGATCATCTTGATACCATCACCGAGCGTATTGAAGCCATTAAAGCCGAGCGGCTGCGGCTGCGGCATGAGCTTGCAACCCTGCCCGCCGTGCAGCATATTTATGAAAGTGAAGCTAATTTTCTGCTCGTGAAAATAGATGGCGCAAAATCCATTTACCAAGAGTTGGCCGATCAGGATATTATTGTTCGCTACCGCGGTAATGAACCCGGCTGCGACCAGTGCCTGCGCATTACGGTAGGAACTGAGGCCGAAAATGATCAACTGCTCAACGCTCTAAAACAACTGAAACCATGAAACTCTGGATCGACACCTCTGCACTGGCCGGCACTTCCAATCAAATGCTCTGGAGTGGTGCCCTTTTTGGCTTGGTTTATCTCGAAAAGCTGAATCATGCCTATAGCTTTAATATTGGCGACCTTTCTGCGCGCCTGCAAGATTTGCTGCACAACGAGAACATTACCACTGAATCTTTTAAAAAAGACGATGCCGATGCGGTGGTCACATCCCGCAACGACAATTTGATTTTGATACCGAGCGATGGCGAACCCCAGCTATTCGACGACTGGATTGCCCTGAGCCATGCCGTCTGCTTTCCGCGGCGATCGGCATCTTACAAACGAAGCACGGCTGAAACAGATATCAGCATAGAGCTAAATCTCGACGGCAAAGGGCAAAGCGTAATTGATACCGGCCTCAACTTTTTTGATCACATGCTGGAGCAAATCGCCAAGCACGGGCTTATAGACTTAACATTGCGCTGTAAGGGCGACCTGGAGGTTGACGAGCATCACACCATCGAAGATGTAGCTATTGCCCTTGGAACAGCCATTTCAGATGCATTAGGTGATAAAACCGGCATCAACCGATACGCTTTTGCTTTGCCTATGGATGAAAGCGAATGCACGGTTTTGCTTGATCTTTCCGGGCGTCCTTATTTAAAATTTCAAGGAACGTTTGATCGTGAAATGGTGGGAGATTTTCCTACAGAAATGGTTGAGCACTTCTTTTATTCGCTGGCCATGAATTTAGACGCCACGCTCCATGTTTCGGTGGAGGGCAAAAACGATCATCACCAAATTGAGGCCTGCTTTAAAAGTTTTGCCCACTGCCTGCGCGGGGCCGTAAGCCGCAGCGAACGAAACCTGAATATTTTACCCAGCACAAAGGATCTTCTCTAATATGATTGCCATCATTAATTACGATGCCGGTAACCTTGCTTCCGTTTCCAATGCGCTCGATCGCTTGCAGGCCAATTATCAAATCACCAAAAATATTGAACAGCTAAATGAAGCGGACGCCGTTATCTTTCCCGGCGTAGGCCATGCTAAACCCGCCATGCAGTCACTACGCCAAAATGGGCTTGATTCCTGGCTGAAACAAACACAGAAACCGTTGCTCGGCATATGTCTGGGTATGCAGCTGCTGTATGAATCATCCGAGGAAGGCGGTGGTACCGAGGGCTTGGGCCTCATTCCCGGCCGTCTAAAAAAGTTTGACAGCAGCAACCACAAAGTGCCGCACATGGGCTGGAATACGTGTCATGCATTCTCCGATCACCCCCTCGTACGTGATTTAGACGAGGAAAGCTATTTCTATTTTGTGCACAGTTATTACGCTCCGGTGAACGATTATACCATCGCATCTGGGGATTACATCAATGATTTCGCTGCCATCACGGCTCGTGATAACGTAATGGGTACGCAGTTCCACCCGGAGAAATCAGGCGATGCGGGCCAGCGTCTTCTTGAAAATTTCCTGGAAACAAGGTAAGACTTATTTTTTTTCGATTATTTCCGTATTTAGGTATTGATGAATCCCAAATCGGGTACGCATAAACCTATTGGCTCTTTCCTATGAAAAATTATCTTTTCTTACTCATTCTAATTATGCTGGGGTGCAGCGAAACACAACAGCAGGATTATTCAATGCGAGAAGCTGCTGATCTTCAAATCATCAACAATGAGCAGCCCAGATACGAAGGTCAGTTCTGGACGTTTTCTGATGAACCAATGCTGGAAATCGGAGTTGAAGACGGAGAGCGGGAATATATGTTTTATCGCCTTGCCGACGCCATAAAGCTCCCAAACGGTCGCATACTTGCCAGTAATGCAGGCACACATGAGCTGCGTTATTTTGATGGAGACGGAAACTTCATCCGTTCTTTTGGCCGAAATGGGAAAGGGCCCGGCGAATTTGGCGACTTCAGCAATATGAGAATCTACCGCTATGGCTCCGATTCCATAGTGGTTAACGACTCCGGTAATGATCGCATGAATATATTCGATCTGGAAGGGAATATAGGACGCACGGTGTTTGTGGAGCCTATTGAAGGAGCAGGCAATCCCAACATTATTGGCACCTTTTCGGATGGAAGCTGGCTGGTGTGGTCTACATTTGGTTCAGCCCGCATGGAAGGCCAGCCCGGTGACCTAATCGAAAAGGAATATCTTTTGCACCGCCTGCATAAAGATGCCAGTTTTGACTCTACCCTTTTCTCTTTTCCCAGTCGTCCGCAATATGTTCATCAATTTGGCGGTACCAGGCAGTTTCCGCTTGTTCCGCTGTACCCAGAACCTATTTATAAAACCGATGGCCAAAATAAGTGTTCTCTATACATCCGGAAGGGATCCCGAAATATTTCGGGTGAATCAAAATGGTGTAAAAACAGCCGTTTTTAGCTGGCCAATACCGCGCACCCAAGTATCAGATATATGGGATGAGTATCAAGAAGATTACCTTGCTTCCGTCCCCGATCAGGGGCAACGCGAATTTTACAGAAACTTTCTCAATCAAAACTTACCCATACCCGAGCAAGTGCCTGCTCTTGGAAATATTTATACAGACAAAAGCGGCTATATTTGGGCAGAAAGATTTAACCTTTCCTGGGCCGACTGGGAAGAAAATACCGGGATGGATATCTTAAGTCCCGCCGGTGAGTGGCTTGGCACAATACAATTACCGGCAAGTCTAACTATTTTCGAAATTGGTGAGGATTATTTACTCGGCGCTAAATACAAAGGCGGAGTTGAAACGCTTGTTATGTACGGCTTGAACAGAAAATCGGCAAAATGATATTAAATGTATTGATTCCAAGCCGAAATCTTTATTTTCAAGCTTTTTAAATTCAATAAAATTATATGCTCGTAATTCCTGCAATTGACCTGCTTGATGGACAAGTGGTGCGCCTGAAAAAGGGCTCGTACCAAGATGTAACTGTTTATAACGACAATCCGCTGGATGAGGCCCAAAAGTTTGCCAGGGCCGGCTTTGAACATATCCATATCGTTGATTTAAACGGGGCCAAGCAGGGCGAATTTGTGAACTTAGGTCACATCACACAAATCAAACAAGAAACCGGCCTTTCCATCCAAACCGGTGGTGGAATACGCAGCTACGGAGATGCCCAGAAACTGCTTGATGCCGGCATTGACCAATTGGTCTGCAGCTCTATGGCCGTCAAGAATGAAGACGACTGGATGCAGTTGCTGCAGGAATATCCCGAGCACATGATTCTGGGCATGGATCTTAAGGATGGAAAAATTGCGTATGGCGGATGGCTGGAAACTTCCGATCAGTCTATTGATTCTTTTCTACAGCCAATGATTACCGCTGGGTTGCAATACGTGCTCTGCACCGACATCGCCCGCGACGGTATGCTGCAGGGGACCAATAATGAGCTCTACCAACAGCTTCAAAACAACTATCCAGAGTTAAATTTCATTGCGTCAGGGGGTGTAGCTTCAGTGTCAGACTTTGAATCGCTGTCAGAAGCCAATCTTTATGGTGTGGTGGTAGGTCGTGCTTATTATGAAAACAAGATTTCCCTAAAAGAAATGAGCACCTACAATTCATCAAGTGCTTAAATTAAAAAAGCCGCTCTCCGGTAAACAGAAAGCGGCTCTAAAAATCGTCTGTTAAAATTATTTCTTGTCTTCCCGAACGCAGTCTACTTTTGGTTCTTGGTGACATGGTTCAACCGCATTCGCTCCACACTTAGGGCATTCAATTGGTTCTT
>NNSL01000229.1 GCA_003123965.1 Balneolaceae bacterium SMO_bin1 | reverse complement strand
AGTAAATTCCAGGCATAATCGGGGGCTACGTAGCGGTCGCTGCGGTCGTGATCATTGAAATTCTGCAGTCCCATCTGGAAGGGTATAGCTAAAAAGAGCACGCCAAGTGTAGCGTAAGCAATCAGCTTGTTTGATTTCAAATGATCTTTTATCAGTTCAATTAGGCCTGCGCCGCCCATACCTATCCAAATTGCAAACGCAAAGAATGATCCCACATAGGCATAGTCCCGCTCGCGCGGCTGCATGGGGGTTTGGTTGAGGAAGACGATTATAGCCACCCCGGTCATTATAAAAAGCAATAAAATGGAAAGGGCCCTTTTCCAATCGCGCTGGAAGTGGAAAATCATGCCGAACAGCCCCAGCAGAAAGGGGAGGAAATAGTAGCTGTTGTGAGCCGGGTTATTTTCATGTTCTGTTTCCGTGAACCCAGACTGCCAGCCGGCGTCCTGGATATCAGCATCCCTTCCGATAAAATTCCAGTTAAAATACCGGATATACATGTGGTTTAGCTGATAGTCGAGGAAGTAGTCCCAGTCGCTGCTATAGTTCGCATATTGCTGCAAGTGGTAGGGCTGACTTGAATAGCGACGTGGAAAGAGGGTCTCTTCTTGCCGGTCTATACGCCCGGTTGATTCATCATAGGTGTTGCCCGTGAGGAGCGGGGTTTGGCCGTACTGCTTACGTTCCAGGTAATCGATAAATGCCTGGGCCGTTTCGGGATCATTTTCGTCAATGGGAGGATCGGCTATAGAACGGATGAAAATGAGGGAATAAGAAGAGTAGCCGATCAAGATCATGGTATAAGCCAGCAGCACAAAATTGGCCAGCTTGTGATTGTTTTTATGCGTGTAATACAAACCGCCGGCCATGGAGCCAATAACCAGAATAATAAAGAAAATCGGGCCTATAAGGCCATACGTTTGGGTAGTAACGGAGTCCATGATATTGGGCAGCCACTGAATGGTAAACGGATAAATCAAAAAGAATGAAACCACCGCTATGACGCCGGCAATTCCCAACGACATTAGCCCAAATTCTTTCTTCTTGAAATAGATAATCAACGCTACAAAGAACAAGGCCAGCAGGTTTAACAGGTGAACACCGAGGGCCAATCCAAACATGTAGGCAATGAGCAGCAGCCAGCGTTCATTATGCGGCTTATCGTGATTTTCGGACCACTTGAGGGCCAGCCAAACCACAATTGCAGTAAAGAACATTGAAAGGGCGTAAACTTCTGCCTCAACCGCGTTGAACCAAAAGGTATCTGTAACACTAAAGGCAAACGCACCGATTATTGCACCGCCGTACATGCCAATACGATCAATATTTTCGTAGGTCGAGACATCATATCCTTTGAATTCACGGATCAATCGGACAACAATAAGGTATAGCAGCATTATGGTAAGTGCCGAAGCCAATGCGCTGATAAAGTTGACGCTAACCGCTACCCAGCTGCTGGGCATAAACATGGAAAACAAGCGCCCAAGCAAGGAGTAAAAAGGAGCCCCGGGCGGGTGATTTACCTGCAGGCCGTGCGCTACTGCTATAAATTCGCCGGCATCCCAAAAGCTGGCGGTAGGGGCCATTGTGACCATATATAACACCAGCGAAGCAATAAATACAAAAAGGGCAAGAATCTTATTCGTAGAACGATGACTCGAAAACATCCAGATTTTAATTAGCTTTTGAACAGTTTATTGAGTTGCACGCAATAATAGTGATAGGCTCGATGGAATCAAAATTGATAGCCCGCCATTTACGCCGTTTATTGATAGCTGTTAACGCCTGTGTGCCTTTAATATTACCACGTTAAATACTTCCAAATGAAAAAAATAGTAAACAGGGAATTCGCTATTCGAATTAGTGAAAAAGATTTTTCACATTAAGGCGACATTAAAGTCGGCTTGGGAGTGATGGGATCACCGTGACTACACCAAATAACTGCTTAAATTGATGCTATGAGTAAACAAAACGACAGCTTTTTTTCTTCGCGACTGGGTTTAATTCTAAGCGTGTTGGGCATTGCGGTTGGTACGGGAAACATCTGGCGATTTCCCCGCATTGCCGCTCAAAATGGCGGGGCTGATGGCGCTGGTGCCTTTCTGATTGCTTGGATCTCCTGCCTTTTCCTGTTTTCCATTCCGCTGATTATTGCTGAGTACGGTATCGGTCGCTTTGGCCGCAAAGGCGTTATCGGTTCATTCATAAAGCTGGTGGGCAAGAAATTTGCCTGGATGGGCAGCTTTATTGCATTTGTGGCCACAGCCATCATGTTTTACTACAGCGTGGTTGCGGGCTGGTGTTTGTATTATTTTATCGAGTCATCAACTACCGGGCTGCCCGCCAACTTGCAGCAGGCCGAAACCGTATGGTATGGATTCCAAGGCTCTATGCTGCCCTCTGTATTTCACGCACTGATGATTGGCGGCGGGGTGTTTATCGTAATCAAAGGCATTTCTTCGATTGAGCGCATAAATAAAGTGCTTATACCGTCGCTGCTTGTTGTCGTGGTTGTATCATTAATCCGCGCCGTTACGCTGGAGGGCAGTTACCAGGGCATTGAATATCTCTTTACTCCCGATTGGTCAACCCTTTCGCAACCCACCATTTGGATTGAGGCGCTTACGCAAAACGCCTGGGATACGGGGGCTGCGTGGGGACTTATTTTAAGCTATGCCGCCTACATGCGCAGCAGTGATGATGTAACCATCAGCGCATTTCAAACAGGAATCGGCAATAACATTGTTTCGCTTTTGGCGGCGGTTACAATCTTTTCTACCGTATTCGGTACGCTGGGCAGCAGCATGGGCAACACCGAAATTCTGGATATCATGCAACAGTCGGGTCCGGCCGGAACGGGCCTCACCTTTATGTGGATGCCGCAGCTTTTTGCCGAAATGGCCGGGGGCACCTTTTTTGCCATTATCTTTTTCCTCGGGCTCACATTTGCCGCCTTTAGTTCGCTTATTTCCATGATTGAGCTGGCCAGCCGCGTGCTGGTTGATATGGGTATCAGCCGACAAAAAGCTGTTCTGGGAGTTGGAATTACGGGCTTTTTACTGGGGCTGCCTTCTGCACTTTCCACCGACTTTTTGGTGAATCAGGATAGCGTTTGGGGCATCGGCCTGTTGGTATCAGGCGCCTTTATGGCGTTTGCCATCATCAAGTTCAGCCCGTCGCGTTTCCGTACGGAGCTGGTCAATAACGACGAAAGCAAATACACGCTGGGCAAATGGTGGGAAGTCATCATCAAATACGTGGTGCCTATTGAGGTAATTACGCTGCTGGTGTGGTGGATGTACCAAGGGGCGGCTGTGGAAAACTGGTACGACCCCTTCAGCACCTTTTCGCTGGCAACCGTTCTGCTGCAGTGGGGCGTGGCCATGGCGCTATTTTTAGTATTCAACCGCAAAATTGCCGATAAAACGGAAGCAAATTTCGAGCATCAAACATAGTTCTTAGAATAAATGACAGTGGCATCGCCGAAGTTAAATTTACTGCCTGTAAACGCAAATCGCGGGTAGGGAATAGTGTGGTTTTAAAAAGCTCTATCTTAAATCTTAAATCGTTCGTTGCAGATATGCCGCTCTGTCGTCACTATTTCGCCGTTTGTGTCTATTGAATTTTCTACAACCGTTTCGCATTCGGCGTGATCATTACTGAAGAGAATGAAGATCACAACTCCAATAGTTATAAGAAAAATCCCCAATAACGTCCCGATCAATTTTAGTCTGCTCATATAGCTCGTTTTTAATAATTCGAGGCAATATAGCATTTTTGTGGGTGGTGCGCTGTTAAATAGAATTGGTTGTTCGGATCAAAAAAATATTCCGGCCTAAAAAATCGATACGCCTTAAAAACTAGTGTTTCAAGTTCGTCATGGACATATTGTGATTTCTAATTTGGTTAGCGCTTATTTTTATAATCCAACGTACTGTACACCCGCTCTTGAATAGCGATGCCGTTTAACTATCTAAATGTCTACTACAATTCCAATGGTGGGAATAACACTGCTATTGTCCAAGTCTTCAATTTCAACAATTTTACGTGGTTCAACAGGCATGCCTTCTTCATTACGCTGCAGTCCATATTCCGGCGGGCTAGGAATATTACTGCCCAATATATTGGTGACTTCGATATAGGTGTTTAGTGACCAGCTGCTAAAATTCCACTTTTTATCTATGCGCAGGTCCAAGGAGTTGAAAAGGTCTAATCTTTGGTCGCCCAAGTTGCTATAATCAAACTGCAGCACGGGATAGGTATTCTCGCTGGCCTCACGTTCAAGTGAAGGGAAGGGAGCACCACCTAAAATGCGGACACGCGCAGCCAGTTCCCAGCCCTTACCAAATTTATATCCGCCGGTGAATGTGAGCAGGTGCCGGTTATCCCAGCGCGAGGGAAGGTATGAATTGGCATCAAAGCCCGGTATATTCACTCCAGTAGAGCGTATAAGCTAACAGACCGTAAAAATTCTCGCGTAGTTTTTGTTGATAGGTAAATTCTATGCCATAGGCTCGTCCTTTGCCCACACTCCGGATGGCTTCGTTACCAAAAATATCAAAGTCGGCGCCGAGATTAGCCAACGATACGCTGTCGGTTACCGAGACAGGGTAATCATCATACCGCTTCAAAAAACCTTCAATGGCAAATTGGGTTGATGTTCGGGGACTGAAGGAGACCCCGGCCACATAATGATCACTGCGGATGTACTCTGCGTCTCTGTTTATAAAACTGCCATCTCGGTTTTTAAAGCCTAAAAGGGTGGAAGGCGGAATTTTATAATAGCGCCCAATTGACCCGTTCACCGTCCAGCGCCCGGCGCTATCCAGATCGTAGGAAACAGCAAGGCGCGGTGAAAACGTTTTCCACAATTGATGGCCGCCGTCAGTAAAGGTGTTGCCATCGGCACGGGCACCCAACGAAGTTGACAGGCGGCCGCCGGCCCACTCTTTGGTTAACTGCCCATAAAATCCATACCGCTGGAAGTTCAGATCCGTCGAAAATTGCACATCGTCAGCGCTTCGGAAGCTATCAGAACGGTAGCTGATGTTTTTCATCATTCCTCCGGCTGCAATGGTCCAGGGACCGATAAACCTCTTGTAATTACTGCTCAATGTGGTGCGCCACTCCCTGCTCTCGGTATTTTGTATAAGCCCCTGCTGGTTTTCGTTATCGCGATACCGGCTGAAATCGTTATTAAAAACACTGGTGCTGAGGCTGGTTTGAAGAAATCCATCGGCATTTTTGAAACGGTGCTTCCAGCTTATACCGCCCGTGCTGCTCCACTGCTTGATGATGGGCACTTGGTCGAGCGTGGCCTGTTGCTCGGCGGTAATATCGTCCGGTGTGTTGATGCTGAAATCATCAATGGCTCCCACACCGGTGATGTTCAGGCTATTATAATCATCAATCCTGTGATTAATTTTGTATTGATAGTCCCAGTAATCAGGCAAAAAGGGCAGGTCGATGAGCTGAAAGAGCAGCTGTAGATATGAGCGCCGTACCGAAGCGATAAAAGTGGTGTTTGCATCGTTTCATCCTCAGATTTTAAACAACGGGCCCCTCTACGGTAAGCGCGGCTTCGCTGGCACCAACACGTACGTTTGCACCGAATTCGCGGGGATTTTCCGTTGCGCTGATTAAACTGCAGTACGCCTGAGAGCACGTTGCCGTATTTGGCTGGGAATGAGCTTGTACTGAGGTTCACTCCTTCGAAAAACGAGACATTGAGCAGCCCAACCGGCCCTCCGGCACTTCCCTGCGTGGCAAAGTGGTTGATAACCGGAATTTCGATGCCATCGAGGTAATAAACATTTTCACTGGGCCCGCCGCCGCGGATGATAACATCATTACGAAAACCGCCCACCGACCCCGAAACACCGGGCAGCGACTGCACCACTTTGGCAATGTCGTTGTTGCCGCCCGGGTATGATGTAATTTGCTCGCGCGAAAGTGTTTGCCGGGATATGGGATTTTCCGGAGGCTGATCAAACGGGTCCGGGGCTACCGTAATTTCCCCGAGTTCACTAACGGAAGGCGTTAATTGAAAGTTTATATCCGGATTCCCGCCCGAGCTAATCTCTACATTGTAGCGAGTTTCCGACTGATAGCCGACAAAACTGGCGGTAATGGTGTAGGTCTTGGGTGGGATATCATCGATTGTAAAAAAGCCGTTGTTGTCAGTGGCTGCGCCCAAATTTGTGCCCTCAAGCTTTACGGTAGCGCCCGGGAGTGTTTCACCCGTTTGGGCATCATAAACAAAGCCTGAAAGGGTACCTGTGTTTTGTGCCACTGCGTGCTTTGAGAACAGCAAGGGCATAAATATCAATACGATTATGTAGTAGTTTCGCTGCAAAAGAATGTAGCTTTTAAGGAAGATTAATAACCAACGTCCGGTAATTAACTATTAACACGATTTGTTAATTCCTGAGAAATTTCAAAAAA
>NNSL01000237.1 GCA_003123965.1 Balneolaceae bacterium SMO_bin1 | reverse complement strand
GCTCCGTAAAGAAATGTTGGAGAGCTTTCCGTTCCTTGGTAGACTAAAATATTGTCACCAGAGACTGAAATACTAAAACTTCCACTTGTTTTAACGAAACCATTTTCTTCAGCCCCGCTGAATGAAACAACCGATCCCGCAGTGATAGTTGATAACGCCTTATAAGTTAATATTCCTTCACCGCCTCTAAATTGAGAAGCACCAGGATCCCAAGCATTATCGGTAAATTTAATTTCCGTTCCAGATTGCAAATCTACAAGAGGTACAAAATCAAAGTTGTCATCCCCATCAGAGTTGACATTAACCAGCACAATATCGCCGGGCGAAAGCGTGGTTTGAGCGCTTAGACGGGGTACTATTACCATCCACAGAAATAGAAATGAAAATATTGAAAATAAGGAGCGACGGGACAGAAACCCGTATGAATAGTTCATAAGTATTCAGTAGCTATAAACTCGAATAAATAAGTCTTTTAGTTTTAAGAAATAAAGGCCTCAGTAATTCCAATTAAGCTTTTTTTGGCCTAAATTCAAAATTTTTAATGCCATCTCTGTCTTAAGCTTAGACTTAAAGGCGAGCTCCCTTTCTAGTCATCAAAGTGCATCTCTCCCAATAGTCCTTCAGTTGAAGCCACCGCCACTGCTACAGCAGCATCACCAGTAATATTCACGGCTGTACGGCACATGTCCAGAATACGATCTACGCCCAGAATAAGGGCAATTCCTTCTACCGGCACATTAATAGCCTGAAGCACAATTACCAGCATAATAATACCGGCTCCGGGCACACCGGCCGATCCAATAGATGCAAGTAAGGCGGTAAATACAATTGACAATTGCTGAATGATCGTCAAATCAAGCCCCAGTGCCTGCGAAATAAACACAGCAGCTACGGCCTGATATAAACTGGTTCCGTCCATGTTAATTGTGGCACCAACGGGCAGCACAAAACTGGAAACTTCTTCATCTACTCCGGCATTATTTTCAACACGGTCCATGGTAACAGGTAGCGTGGCAGAGCTTGAACTGGTACTGAAACCCAGCAGCATAGCCGGACGAATAGCGCGGAAAAAATCGCTCAGCTTCATATTGCTAAATAATTTAAATAATCCTGAATACACGATCATTACGTGCAGGAACAAGCCAATAAGTACCGCAAGACAATACCAACCGAGGGCACCGAGCAGATCAAGAGCCTGACTTAAATCATCGCCGGCCAACTCCACAATAACACCGGCCATAAGCGCAAATACCCCGTACGGTGCCAGCAGCATAATAAAGTCTACAATCTTTATAATGACGTCATTTAGTGAATCAAAAAAGTTTATGAGATAAGACCCTTTTTCTTTGGGAATACTAATTATGCCGATGCCTAATAATACTGCAAAAAATCACTACTTGCAGCATGTTAGAATTATCAGACGTAGCTGCAAAAACATTTTGAGGCACAATATCTACTACAAAATCAAGTAAGGTGCGATCTTGTACTACTTCAGCCTCTTCACTCGAACCTTCCAAGTTCTGCTGGTAGTTGCTCATCAAGGTTTGCTGGGTCTCCTTTGGCAGGGCATCACCGGGCTGCATTAAATTTACCACCGTTAAGCCGATGGTAATAGCAAAAATGGTGGTTACAACATAAAACCCAATGGTTTTAAGGCCCATGCGTGATAGTTTGGCAATATCATTCAGATTGGTAACCCCTACCACTAACGATGCCAAGACCAGCGGCACTGCAATCAGCTTCAGTAAATTGATGAAAATGGTACCAACGGGCTGAATATACTCGGTGGTAAAATCTACAAGCCCTGTTAAACTGGCAATCAAACCCCAAATCAACCCAAGAATTAAACCAATAATGATTTGCCAGTGTAATTTTTTATACCATCTCATAGAAAAAGCAAATTTAAAATTAGAATCAGCAGTGAACCCATGCCTGTGGCCATCCAGTTCACCAAATTATTATTTACATGAATTTCCTGTTGCCAACGAAAGCGCGGCACCGCAAATGTTTTTTTCGTGCCCTGGAGTGTCGCTCCTAAATAAGAATCGAACAGCGAACCTGCAACCCCGGCGAATATAATAAATGTAAACCAAGTTATGCCAGTAGAAAACCCACGCCACACAATACTCCCTATACAAAAGCTGGCCGCCAGTGAAGCAATCAACCCCATCAGACTTATTCCGCCATCGGTTCCGGGCGTTACCTTTTTAAGTGAGAATGCCTTGTAAGTTGCCATCTTGAAACGACGACTGCCCAGTTCGGTAGCCCAGGTGTCGGCAGTTGCGGCCGCAATGGCAGCGTTAGCCGCTAACCAGCAGATGGTACTATTTGTGAGTATACCCGCCATAAGCCAACACACAACCCAAAATCCGTTGGCCCACACTTGCTTACCGCTTCTGCGGCTGTCTTGAACCCTTTTTGAGTTTGATCTAAGAGAGATGACTGAACTACTTAAAAAGAAAAAAAGAAGAGCAATAATGGTGGGCCAGCCGCCAAGCCCAAATGTTACTGCCCCTATAACGGTTGCGGCAGCAGCGCCATCCATACTTCAACCATTTAAAAATAAAAGCGACAGCACTAAAGATAAAAGCTATGCCTAAACCCAGGGCAATAGTGCCGTGAATACTAGCCGGCGCCCAGAGCGCGAATATGTAAATCAATAAAAGTAGAAAGATATAATTTAATAATCGATCCACGTATCAGTTTGCGCCCCGGCTTTCGGGTGATTGATTATTGGAGCCATGCATCATGATAGAAAAGATAATTGTTACATAGCCGGCCATAATAACAATTGGAGAAATGAACAGTGATATAACGCCGCTTATCTCATTTTCGAGATACATGGCTGTGAAACCGGCTGTAATAAGTATCAAACCCAGAGCAAGCAGCTTGTAATTAAATGATTCAAAAACCATGGAGCCTTGTCGAAAATTATTTTTACTTTTTTGGCCATTGATCTGAATGGATCTACAAACTTTATGAGTATTCTGTTTATTTTCAACGCTTTAAGTTTAACAAAAATTGAGGACTTTTTGACCCGTACCCCAAAAAATCAATCGAGTGTGCTAATTTTGGCATCTGCGAGCCCACGGCGCAAAAAGCTGCTCCAGATTTTCGATATACCATTTCGTGTTCAACCCAGTACAGTAGCTGAAAATATTGACCAACAATTGCCACCTAGCGAAATCGTTGAAGAACTTGCACTGCGTAAAGCGCGGGATATTGCCAAAAAATCAAAAAATGCAGTCATCATTGGGGCCGATACCATTGTAGTACATGAGGGCCAAATCCTCGGCAAACCCCAAAACACAGATCATGCCAAGCAGTTATTGCACTCTCTAAGCAATTCAACGCATGAAGTATTTACGGGAGTAGCTCTCATCAAAACCAACGGAAATGCGGAAATTGAGCGCGAGCGTACCTTCGCTGAATCCACAGAAGTTACTTTTGGAAACCTGGACCCCAGTGCCATTGATAACTATGTGGCCGGAGGCAGCCCTATGGATAAGGCTGGGGCGTACGGCATTCAGGACGATTGGGGCGCCGTTTTTGTTAAACGTATTAAGGGTGATTACTACACCATTGTTGGCCTGCCTGTGCATGCGCTATATAATCAACTAATGGATTTTGCTCCTGAACTTTTTGAGCTACCCCAACCATAAATTAAACCATTCGTAATGATATAGGTCTTTTTTGAAGAAAGGCCCTCGGAACCAGGATTTAGTTGATCTATGGACTAGTACCTAAACCTTTAATCTGAGACATTTAATTCAGCAATACATGGAACCATCAAAAAAGTTTTCTGACCTCGTTAAAATTGTTTCTATTCTTCGAAAAGAATGTCCCTGGGATCGCGAACAAACACACGAAAGTATCAAGGATAATTTAATTGAAGAGGCCTACGAGGCCGTTGAGGCTATTGATGAAGAGGATTTCGAAGAGCTAAAAAAAGAGCTGGGTGATCTGCTCCTGCACGTGGTATTTCACAGCCGCATGGCGACCGAAACGGAAGATTTCAGCATTGAGGATGTCATTTACTCCATCCAGGAAAAGTTAATCCGTCGGCATCCCCATGTGTTTGGCGATACGGAAGTAAAATCGGAGCAAGAGGTAGCTGAAAACTGGGAGTCGCTAAAGATGAAAGAAGGCCGATCGTCGGTGCTAGAAGGTATCCCGCCACACCTCCCGGCCCTCATTAGAGCCCAACGCATGCAGGAAAAAGCAGGTAACGTGGGTTTTGACTGGAAAAAGTCGACAAACGGGAAAGAACAGTTATGGAGTAAACTTCAGGAAGAGCTGGATGAATTTAAGGAAATCTATCACGATGAGTCCGCAGATCGCAAGGACGTAGCCGAAGAATATGGCGACTTTCTGTTTTCTGTGGTTAACGCCGGACGATTCCTTGACTTGCAGGCCGAGGACGCACTGCGCATCACCAATAAGAAATTTCGAAAACGGTTCCAGTATATTGAAGAGCAACTAAAAGATCGCGGGCAAACTTTTGCCGATGTTTCGCTGGAGCAAATGGAAGCCTACTGGCAGGAAGCCAAAGACTTTACGTAAGTGCAGCATCATGTTACGGTTATGTTATTAAAACAACTGAAAAACGTAAACGCTGGCAGTTATATACGCGTTGAGTTAAGTAACTATTGAAGTGTAAAATGCGTACATGAAATTAAATCGCGATTTTCGTATAATTGAATCCATTATTTAAGAAAATATTTAATTAATCAGAGGAGAATAGAATGGCCGAAGAATTTGATTCAGAAAAGTATCCCCACATTAATAAAGGGCTTGAAGGCATCGTCGCTTTTAGTACGACTAAAAGTTTCATTGACGGTCAAAAAGGTGAGCTTATTTATGCCGGCTACAGTATTGAAACGCTGGCCGAAAACGCCTCTTTTGAAGAAGTGTGCTTTCTTCTTTGGAATGACCGGCTGCCCAATCAACAAGAATTAGATGAACTCACCGAAAAGCTTCAGCAATCACGTTCGCTGCCCGAGCCGGTCTTGAACTACATACGAGAAACATCAGACACAGCAGAACCAATGGCGGTACTGCGCACGGCTGTTTCTATGCTGGCTGATTCACACGAAGTTAATACGGACAAGGCCAAGGAATTTCGTATCAATAAAGCCATTTCTATTACGGCTAAAATGCCGACCATCGTAGCTGCCTTTGACCGGATTCGCAACGGTAAAGATATTGTTGAACCGTTGGATTCTGAAAGCACAGCATTCAACTTTCTTTACATGCTTAACGGTGAAAAACCCGGTGAACAGGCCGAAAAAACTATGGATCTCTGCCTGATTCTGCACGCTGAGCACGGTATGAATGCTTCAACCTTTACCGGCCGCGCTATATGCTCAACTGAGTCCGATATGTTCTCGGCTGTTACCGGCTCTATCGGTGCACTTAAAGGACCACTGCATGGTGGTGCCAATCAGCAGGTTATGAACATGCTGCTCGAGATTGATGATAAGGGCGACGATCCGGTAGAATACACCCAAAAAGCCCTGGAAGGTAAAAAGAAAATTATGGGCTTTGGTCACCGCGTGTATAAAACCATGGACCCGCGTGCACGCTTGCTCCGCAAAGAGTCTAAACGGCTTTCTAAGGAAACTGGTCACGAGAAACTTTATGAGTGGTCTGAGGCCATTCTTGAAACCATGAAGAGCGAAAAAGATATTGACCCCAATGTTGATTTCTTTTCAGCCACGGTTTATTACTCTATGGGAATTAAACCGGATCTTTACACCTGTATATTTGCCATGAGCCGCGTCTCTGGCTGGACGGGCCATTACATTGAACAGGCTGAAAACAATCGACTCGTTCGTCCGCGTGCCCTTTACACCGGCGAAATGAATCTCGATTGGGTACCTGTAGAAGAGCGATAATAAATACCCCATTCTATTAAAGAAGCCTCGATTCCGTCGGGGCTTTTTTTATGACCTCCTAGTTTAAACTCGGAATGAAATCCTATCAACAGCAGACAAAAAGAGAACAATGGCAAGAGTTGCAGCAACTTTTGCACATTGCGTCTGATACCGAGTATGGGAAACAGTACAGTTTCAGCGATATTAATTCTTATCAGGAATTTACAGCACAGGTACCTGTACACTCCTACTCACAAATCAGCGATGATATAGTGCGCTTAAAAGAAGGCCAAGAAGATATTTTCTGGCCCGGAAGTGTTCAGCAGTTCGCCGTTTCGGCCGGCACATCAGGAGAAGGCAAGCACCTGCCACTTACCGCAGAACGATTACAGAGTGATCGGCACTTTATGCGGCAGGTCATCAAGAATTATCTGAAAACAGCGGCCCAATATTTTCAGGCTGGCAGAAGTCACCTGAGCATGCCGGGTTCGGTAGAAGAGCATGGCCATCTTAAAAATTTGGTGAGATCAGCGGTTTTACAGCACTGCACGCCCCCTGCTTGGCTCAAGTTTTTCCAGGTGGCC
>NNSL01000287.1 GCA_003123965.1 Balneolaceae bacterium SMO_bin1 | reverse complement strand
AGATTCGCTGATCTACTTTATCAGCCATCCCCTCATACCACGCGCCAAAGGTATCATTTTTGATGTGAGTGCGCATTTCTTCCATCAACCATAAATAAAAGGTAAGGTTATGCAAGGTGGCTAATTGCAAGCCTAGCAGTTCATCATTGCGGAAAAGATGGTGGATGTACGACATTTTGTATTTTTGGCACAAATCTGAGGGGAATGCATCATCCAAATATTGATGGTGATGTTTCCATTTTGCATTACGCATGTTGATGATGCCGTTGCGGGTGAAAATTTGACCGTTGCGCGCATTGCGGGTAGGCAGCACGCAGTCGAACATATCAATGCCGAGGGCTACGTTGTGCAGCAGGTTGGCCGGGGTGCCTACGCCCATTAAGTAGCGGGGTTTATTTTCGGGCAGGTGGTCGGTGTTTAGATCCGTCATCTCATACATTAGCTCGGTAGGTTCGCCTACGCTGAGGCCGCCAATGGCAATGCCTTCGGTATCGAGGTCCGCCATAAACTGCGCCGATTCTTTCCTCAGATCTTCAAAAGTGCTCCCTTGTACAATGCCAAACTGGAACTGCTGGTGCCCGTAATGGGGCTCGGTTTCTAAAAACGCTTGGCGGCCGCGTTCAGCCCAGCGGTGGGTCAGCTCCATGGATTCTTTAGCGTATTCATATTCGCAGGGGTAGGGCGGGCATTCGTCGAGCATCATCATGATGTCGGAGCCCAAAATGCGCTGGGTTTCTACTACGTTTTCAGGCGTAAACAGATGTTTTGAACCGTCGTGGTGACTTTTAAATGTGGCCCCCTCTTCGGTCAGTTCGCGATTATCGGAAAGGGAAAATACCTGGTAGCCGCCGGAGTCGGTTAATATCGGGTGATTCCACTCCATAAAGGAATGCAGACCGCCGGCATCTTTCATGATTTCATTACCGGGCCGCAGGTACAGGTGATAGGTATTGCCTAAAATAATTTGTGCCTTCACCCGATTGATTAAATCATCCTGTTCTACAGCTTTAACTGTTCCCATTGTGCCAACCGGCATAAAAATCGGGGTGTCAATTGTCCCGTGATCAGTCTTAAGTGTACCTGTTCGGGCTTTAGTTTCGGAGTCTGTTTTGTGGAGCGTAAACACGAATAAGCTTTTATTTTTGTAAAGAATAATTAAGATCAGAGTATACAGAATTTTGGGTGTTATATTAATGACTAAATGGTTATCCTTGCTTTTTGCGTAATGGAGATACTCAATTAGATTTTGTTGATGGAAGATTCGACTCTGGTTGTTGTGCCCACATATAATGAGGCACACAATATTGAAAAACTAATCAAGGCCGTGATGGGCCTGCCTGAACCGGTTGATCTGCTCATTATTGATGACGGTTCGCCCGATGGTACCGCTGATATTGTCAGTAATCTTAAAGAAACGTTTGATGAACGCCTGCATTTAATTGAGCGCACCGGTAAGCTTGGCTTGGGCACGGCCTATGTAAGAGGATTTCAGTTTGCCCTTGAGCACGACTACAGCTATATATGTGAAATGGATGCCGACTTTTCACATAATCCGGAAGACCTGCCGCGTCTTATTGAATGCGTACAAAAGGGTGAGGCTGATGTAGCTGTGGGATCTCGGTATAAAAATGGTATTAGTATTATTAACTGGCCGTTGAGTAGGTTAATATTATCATATGGAGCGAATGTTTATGCCCGCGTAATTACCGGCTTACCAATTGCTGATACCACCGCCGGTTTTAAGTGTATTCACCGCCGCGTACTGGAACAAATTTCCATCAACCGAATTAGCTCTAATGGATATGCTTTCCAAATTGAACTTCATTTTCGGGCTTGGAAAGCGGGGTTCAATATCAAAGAAGTGTCTATCATTTTTAAAGAACGTGAGGAAGGCGTGTCAAAAATGTCAAAGAAAATTATGTGGGAAGCTATGTGGCGGGTATGGTCACTGAAAATAAAAAGTCTGCTGGGCACACTTTAATACTTGATGGAAGAAGTTAATTTAGATTCTCATAGTCTTTGAATCATTCTTATATTAAGTCCAAATTTCTGTAATTAAGAACTATTATATGCAATATCTGGATTTTGAAAAGCCGATAGCTGATCTGGAACGCAAGATTGAAGAATTGAGCAACCTAACCATTGCTGATGACGATGTGCTGGCGCCGGAGATCGATCGATTAAAAACGCGCGTTGATGAACTGCGAAACTCCATTTTTTCCAACCTTACGCGCTGGCAAAAAGTGCAGCTGGCCCGCCACCCCGATCGCCCCTACACACTTGATTATATCTACAACATTACCGAAAATTTTGTGGAGCTGCACGGTGACCGGTATTACAGCGACGATAAGGCCATTGTAGGTGGGCTTGCCACTATTGACGGGAAGTCTGTTATGATTTTGGGTCACCAAAAAGGACGCGACACGCAAAGCCGGCAGCACCGGCGATTTGGTATGGCTAATCCCGAAGGCTATCGCAAAGCCCATCGGTTAATGAAGCTCGCTGAAAAGTTTGAGATACCCATTATTACTCTGCTCGATACGCCGGGCGCCTATCCGGGCCTTGAAGCAGAGGAGCGCGGACAGGCCGAAGCCATTGCAAAAAACCTGAAAATGATGGCCACATTAAAAGTTCCAATTATCACCGTGGTTATTGGTGAGGGAGCCAGTGGCGGTGCTATAGGTATTGGTATGGGCAATGAAGTATATATGATGGAGAATACGTGGTACTCTGTAATTTCTCCAGAATCTTGTTCATCTATCCTTTGGAAAACCTGGGATTATAAAGAGCAGGCCGCCGCCGTTCTTAAACTCACTGCCGAAGATCTTAAAGAAATGAACATCATTGATGGAATTATTGGTGAACCGCTTGGTGGAGCTCACCGCGATCCCCAGGCATCTGCTGAAGCAGTAAAAAAGCAGTTGAAGCAATCACTGAACCGTCTTAGCAAAATGAAAGCTCCAAAGCTGGTAGAAACCCGCATCGAAAAGTATTCGAAAATGGGGGAATGGGAAGAACGCGCCCAGCAAAAAACAAAAGAAAAAACCGGTACTTCTTAAGTGATTCCGGAGAAATCACCCATCCATACATACGAACATGTTATGCGCAGCCGCTACAGCGAAACGGATCGCATGGGATATGTATATTATGGGCGCTATCTTGAATATTTTGAAGTAGCGCGTACAGAGATGATTCGATCAGCGGGCATATCTTACCGCGAGATGGAAGAGCAAGGGGTAATGCTGCCGGTAGTTGAATCACACGTAAAGTACAAAGCCCCATTACTTTATGATGATCAGATTGTGGTCAAAGTGCATCTTTACAGCTTGCCTACAGTTAAGCTTGAAACTTTTTACGAAATGTACACCCATCGTTCCGACAAGCTGCATGCTAAGGGCAAAGTTGTGCTTTGTTTTATGGACCGAGAAAGCCGCAAGCCCCGGCGTGCTCCGCAGACCTTTCTTGATGAACTGTCAAAATTTATAGCTCATGGTTAAAATGCCCCACAACCACCGCTTGTTGTACCTAACGGTGCTAGCATTGTTGGTACCGGCAGCTGTAATGGCAATGGGTGGTGGTATTTGGGGACAGAGTGATCTATGGAGATTACAGTGGCAGCATCAGATATTTTCATCCCTGTGCCACCAGATTCCCGATCGTTCATTCTGGATTAACGGCCAACCGATGGCTGTGTGCAGTCGATGTTTCGGTATTTACGCTGGTTTGGCTTGTATTTGGGCGCTAATTCCGCTCATCCCATATTCTAATGATAGCTCAGACACATACCTGAAAATGATGCTAGCTGCAATGGTTGCAATAAATGTGATTGATGTGCTGGCAAATCTGCTGGGTATTTGGCAAAATACACTTCTTCTGCGCATGATTTTCGGCGTCTTATTGGGTGGCGCAGTGGTAACGTTGATTGGCAGTTCTTTTATGAAAGTGCGAAAAGATTCACCTCATAATAAATTTAAAAACAGCTATGGATAATAATTTACAAGAAACTCCGAGTTACTGGAATTCCGTTATTATTACTGGTTCCATCGTTGGGGTAATTTCTTATATGCTCCCAGTAATTTTTGGATACGTTGCTATAAATACAGAACCATCGGGTTCAATTTTCCAATTGCTTATTCCCACGCTGGGCATATGTTTTAGCTGCTTGATTGGGGCATTTGGTGGTATGATTAGCGTATGGCACTACGCAAAAACCAACGAAATAGTAATGAAGCTTGGACGGGGAGCACTTATCGGGTTTGTTACCGGTGTTGCAATAGCCCTTTTCGGAATGGTGATTTCACAGCTTTGGTACGTTGTTGATCCCAATTTTGCCGCAAATCTGCAAGACAGCATGATTGCAATTGTAGAAGCAACTGATTTGCCCGAATCCCAAAAGCAAAGCCAGATTGATATGATGGCAAGTCAATATGCAATGAACGAAAGCTTCTTGGGCACTATTCTATCTTTTGCAGGCTCAGCCATTTTATATGGTGTTTTAAATCTACTAACGGGCATGCTAGGCGTAAAGCTATTTGCTGAAGAAGAAACTTTTTAGATACTCTTTTTTATGATTGACGATAAGTACGATTCAGCTTCCAGCGGTTTTCCTTACCAGCAATCGTGGGCCAAGCGCAATGGTTTTTCGGATGCGCTGTTGGCATTTATTTGGTTGGTAACCGCTTTTTTCCTTTTCCAGATCGTGGCCGCAATTGCCGGTGTCATTCTCGTATTTGCGCTGCAGACAGACCCTGCCGGCAGCGTTGATCTTGGCAATGCCATGAGCCTATTCTCAGAAAACCTTCGACTACATTTTTTTCGCGAATTCAATAGGCCAAATCTTTTTCTTGGGACTGGCCACTTGGTTTTTTTGCCGACTGCAGGTGCAGAAAGCGAATCGTCCGCATTTTCTTCGACTAAAGTATCATTCCAGCACAACGGCATTAATTGGGGTTGTTATCGGCCTCATTTTAGTAGCACAGCCGGCCATATGGTTTTTGGGGTGGATAAATAGTTTTGTGCCCACTCCCCAGGTAATGGACGAGATGCAACTGCAGCAAATGGAGATGATTGAAGGGTATCTGCGCGGTGATGGTGCTCTTTGGATTGCATTATTTAATATTGCACTGGTGCCGGCTATTTGCGAAGAAATATTGTTTCGTGGTTACGTAATGCGCTCATTTGAAAAGAGCTGGGGCATAACAGTAGCCATCATTGTATCCGGCGTACTATTTGGCATGTACCACTTGCAAATTGCTAATCTGCTGCCGTTAGCGGCTATCGGAATTTTACTGGCAGTTATTACATGGGCTACAGAAAGCATCATTCCAGCCATGGTTGCTCACTTGGTTAACAACGGCGGCAGCGTACTGCTGGGAAAATACTACCCCGAAACGGCATTTTCTGAGTTATCACCCCAAAGCATGCCGCCCATATGGCTTGTGGTTGTGAGTGGAATTATTTCTGCTTATTTAATATATGTACTGATACAGAACAAAGTAACCGCTCAACCAAATAGCCAGAGAGGTACATTATGATTGACGATCCGAAACCGAATGAAATTGAAAACTGGGCCTGCATCATGGAGCGCGGCACGGAATATGAGGTGGAGATGGCGAAAGACTATCTCGCAAATATGGAAATTCCATCAAATATACTATCCAAGCGCGACTCCTCATTTAACCTTAATGTGGGTGACATGTCGATGGTGTATCTATACGTGCCCAAAGAATATGAACAGCGCGCGCGCAAGGCGCTGGCCGAATGGGACGATGCCGAGGATGATATAACTGACCAAGAGGAGTGAGCTGTGAGTGAGCTTACCAAGCGCGTTCTGTTTGCCGTACCCGCGGCGGCTTTTGCACTATGGATAACCTGGATGGGCGGACCCTATTTTTATGCGGCCCTTATTGCATTGGTACTTTTAATCCAGTCAGAAGTAAAAGAAATATCTGATAAAGCCGGATTTCGTCCTGCAAGGTTTTTCCCCTATATCATTGCGCTCTGGATTTTGCTTGCCCCTGTTTTACCGTATGCATTTGAGTTTGGTATTGGATTATTTCTGCTATTTGCGGCAGTGCAGGTGATGAATACCAAGAAAAAGCACATGCAGGAATTCATCGCCACTATTTTCTGTGCCGGCTATGCATCTTTTGGGTTATTATTTCTCGTGATGATTCGCACTCTGGGTAGTGATGAACTAGGTTTTGTACTCACCATTACCCTTTTTCTGATGGTGTGGGGCAATGATGTATTTGCCTATTTCGGCGGCAAAAACTTTGGTAAACACCCATTGGCCCCCAGCGTAAGTCCAAATAAAACTTGGGAGGGGTTTTTCTTTGGCTTTTTGGGATCAGCCGTCGGATTGATTCTTGTGTGGGTCATTATTCCATATGAACTTTCGTTAACGTGGCTCGTTTTACTGCCCTCCGTTGTTGCAGTAAGCATTTTTGCACCTCTTGGTGATTTAGCCGAAAGTAAACTAAAG
>NNSL01000326.1 GCA_003123965.1 Balneolaceae bacterium SMO_bin1 | reverse complement strand
ACAACCGAAGCGGGCGATGCGTTTTTGGATGCTTACGTACCTATTGTTAAGCGCCGAATGGATGAACCGTATGATGAGGAGCAGCGTTATTTTCAGGAAATCCGACGCGGCCGCTACGTGGAGTTTAACTTAATCCACGATCGCGGTACATTATTCGGGCTCAAAACCGGAGGCCGAACAGAATCGGTGCTGATGAGCCTGCCGCCGCGCGTGCGCTGGGATTACGATTTTCAGATTGAACCGGGAACGCGTGAAGCCTATTTAATAGAACGGCTTGAGACTCCGATCGACTGGATAGAATATGGCAAAGAAGAAGGAATTTTGAACTAAGATCATACATGCATCTATGAATCACGGACAATTTCCCTACATACGCGGCCGACGGCTCCGGGCCAGTGCGGCTTTGCGTGATATGTCAGCAGAAAATCACCTTAAACCCGCAGATTTTATCGCCCCGGTATTTGTGATGGAAGGCGAAAACAGCAAGCAGGAAATTCCATCCATGCCCGATTATTATCGGTATACCCTGGATTTGCTGATGGACGAAATTCAAGAATTAAAAGAGGTAGGCATACGATCGGTCTTAGTGTTTGTAATGGTGCCGGAAAGCAAAAAAGATAATAAAGGAACCGAAGCGCTTAACCCCGAAAGGGCTGATGCAGCAATCGGTGCGTGCCATTAAAAAAGAATTCCCCGACATGCTGGTGATGACTGATATTGCGCTCGATCCATACTCCAGTTACGGGCACGACGGCATTGTGGAAGACGGCGAAATTTTGAATGATGAATCGGTAGAAGTGCTATCTAAAATGGCGGTGAGCCATGCTGAAGCCGGGGCTGATATGGTTGCCCCTTCGGATATGATGGACGGCCGTATTGGGGCGATGCGCACCGCGCTAGACGAGGCCGATTTCAAGAATACCGGAATAATGGCATACAGCGCCAAGTATGCGTCAAGCTACTACGGACCGTTTCGTGATGCGCTGGATTCTGCACCTGGTTTTGGGGATAAAAAAACGTATCAGATGGATCCCTCAAACGTGCGCGAAGCCATTAAAGAAGCCAAACTCGATGAACAGGAGGGCGCTGATATTGTGATGGTAAAACCGGGTTTGCCATACTTAGACGTGGTGCGGGCGGTGAAGCAAGAGGTAGGCGTGCCGGTTTCGGTGTACAATGTGTCCGGCGAATATGCTATGTTAAAAGCAGCCGCCGAAAAAGGCTGGCTCAACGAGGAGGAAGCCATGATGGAAGCACTGATTGGCTTTAAGCGAGCCGGTGCTGATTTAATTGCAACGTATTTTGCGAAGGCAGCTTCAAAAATATTGAATAGTAACTAACAGGCATTGGATATTATTTATGCTAGAAAAGAGTCAAGAATTATTTGAACGAGCACAAAAATTCATTCCCGGTGGAGTAAACTCTCCGGCACGTGCATTCAAGTCGGTGGACGGGACACCTGTATTTATTGATAAAGCCAAGGGTTCCATCTTAACCGATGTTGATGGCAAAGATTATATCGACTATGTGGGTTCTTGGGGCCCAATGATTTTGGGCCATGCGTACGAACCGGTAGTTGAAGCCGTGCAGAAGGCGGCCGAAGATTCTACTTCCTTTGGCGCCCCTACCAAAATTGAGGTAAAGATGGCGGAGCTCGTTAAAAAAATGGTGCCGGGCGTCGATAAAATCCGCATGGTAAACTCTGGCACAGAAGCGTGTATGAGCGCCATCCGCGTAGCACGCGGTTATACCGGCCGGGATAAAATCATCAAGTTCGAAGGAAATTATCACGGTCACGGCGATTCATTTTTGATTAAGGCAGGCAGCGGCGCGCTTACCCTCGGTTCACCCAGCAGCCCGGGCGTAACTAAAGGAACGGCCAAGGACACGCTGGTGGCCGACTTCAACGATTTGAATAGCGTAAAACAATTGCTGAATGAGAATAAGGGCGAAGTTGCGGCCATCATTCTGGAGCCGGTGGCCGGCAATATGGGTTGTATTCCGCCTAAAAAAGGATTCTTAGACGGTCTGCGTGAACTCTGTGATGCCGAAGATGTGGTGCTCATTTTTGATGAAGTGATGACCGGTTTCCGCGTGGCAAAGGGCGGCGCGCAGGAACGCTACGGCGTAACGGCTGACTTGGTTACCTATGGAAAAATTATCGGCGGCGGATTACCGGTTGGCGCGTTTGGCGGCAAGCAGGAGATAATGGATGTGGTTTCACCTGTAGGACCTGTATATCAGGCGGGCACCCTGTCGGGCAATCCATTAGCCATGGCAGCCGGGTACACCTTGTTGAAAGAGTTGAACGACAACCCGCGGCATTATGATGAACTGGAAGAAAAAGCAACGCGGCTGCTTACGGGTCTAAACCAAGTGTTTGCTGATCATGATATTGCTACAACCATCAATCAGGTAGGATCCATGCTCAGTGTTTACTTTACCGCTGAAGAAGTGACCGATTTTACTTCTGCGGATACAACAAATAAGGCGTTGTTTAAACAGTTCTTCCACGGCATGCTTGAGCAGGGCGTTTATCTGCCGCCTTCGCCATTCGAATCGTGGTTTTTATCAAATGCCCTTTCCGAAGAACAGCTGGATAAAACAGTAGAAGCTTGTGCAACCGTGGCAAAGAATATAACCGAAGAGGTTGGCTAGGCGATGACGAAAATAATGAACAAATTAAAAAACGCGATGGGGGGTGAGCAGTGCCTGGCAAGTATTGTTGATACTGTTCATATTCGCTATTACAGGGCTTTCGGCCCTGTATGTGCGCAAATTATTTTTTGCACTGCTGGGTATTACCGATCAAACGGCGATGGGTATTAAAATACTGGTTTGGGTGGTAACGGTTATTCCCTCATATCAGGTCCTGTTTTTGACCTATGGCTTTCTGCTTGGCCAGTTTGAATTTGTCTGGGAATTTGAAAAGAATAGCGCCCGCCGTATCAAAAAGCTGTTTACCTCCAGCTAATTACTCCTCTTCTTTAGCCTCAATTTTCCGCTGCTTCTTGCGAGGCAGATCTTCTACCACTAAATCATACGAATCTTTTATCCACTCTTTGATAATCTCATCATCGAGGATACCCTCAAGATAGATGGTGTTCCATCTTCGCTCGTCCTTAAATTTGCTGGGCTGCACCTCTTTGTACAAGTTTCTTAGGGTTGCAGCCTTAACAGGATCACACTTCAGGTGGATATACTCAAACGTGCTGGGATCGGTGATGGCAAATACCTTGCCCATAACTTCGAACGAAACCAAGCTTTCGTCATCCTCAAAAGAGGGTTCTTCGGTGGTATTGATAAATGAGAGGCAGTGCTTTCTAAAATCGTTGAATTTCATGTAAAACGTGCTTGAATTTGGTCGTGTTATTAAAAATCGCGAAATGCCGGTTCGTTTTTTCCCGGATTTTGAAAAACTCCATCGTCATAATTAAAAGCAGCCAAACTGTGCGCTGAAATTGAAGTCTATTGACCGTTAATAACCAATAATTTGCGTTAAGTTCCAAAAATAGTTCATTTGTCAATCAGCTAATCATACTAATTCTAAAGCAAACCTGCTAGCTTCATTATAGCTGGCCTTTGGTTGGGATTTATAGTTCCGCTGCACCTCTCTTTTAAAGAAATTGTCAGGCGCGTAATACGGCAATAGCCAGCAGCAGCCACGCGATTATAAAAGCCGTGCCCCCGATGGGTGTAATAGCGCCGAGCCATTTTATTCCGGTGATGGAAAGAATATAAAGGGTGCCGGAGAAAATGATGATGCCGGCAAACATCAGCCAGCCCGACCAGCGCAGCAGGTTCGACTCTGGCATATGCGTTGCAATAATACCGATGGCAAGCAGCCCCAGCGCATGATAAAAATGGTACTGCACGCCGGTTTTGTAGTTGGCAAGCATATCGGGGCTGAGCTGCTCTTTAAGTGCATGCGCGCCAAAAGCACCGAGTGCTACAGCCAAAAGTGCGCAAATACTGCCGAGTGATACAAAAAGTTTAAACATGATCTGTGATTTTAAGTCGCAATGCCGACCAATTCTCGTTTATAGAAATTCTAGATACCCCCTTCATACCGTTTTCTTCGGCATAATCAGCAATTGAATCGCGGTTGATATCGGTATCAACCGAGGAGCTACCTTTATGGTAGGCAATCCAGAGGGCACCGTCATCTTTTATGCTAGCTTTCAAGGCTAGAAAGTTACGGTCAAGTTGTTCCCGGTCTTCAATGTAAGCCAGCAGAATATCAGCGGGATCGCCCTCAGATATGGAAACATCTTCATGTACATCGCCCAGTAGTTCATCGTGGTTATCGGGTGGATTGAAAAAGGTAACTGATTTGTCCGGCGTAATATTCAGTTTTTCTGCTACTGATTTTTCAGACATAATTCTAAGCTTAAAGTTGGCAGTGCACTAATACGGTACTACGATTTGAATCCGATATCTTTGTGTGAGCCATCGCAAAACGGCTTGTTTTCGGATGCCCCGCAGCGGCACAGTGCAATATTTTTAGCGCATCGGCGTGGCGGACTATTTTGAGAATAAATTTCGTATGAGCCCTCGACCAAGGCAGGGCCGTCTTTCATCATTTTCAACACCAGCTTGCCCGGTTTGTACTCATCGTTATCCGGTTGCAGCTTGTTTGAGTCAATAGCCGCGGGCGCTTCAAATTCCTTTTTACTGTGCGTATTATCACAGGCGGGCTTGTTGCCGGAAAGGCCGCACCGGCAGAGGGCAAAGCGCGTGTCGTTGAGCACTACATTTCCTTCATGATCGCGTACTTCAATATCACCCCGCAGGTACACAGGCCCATCGGGCACAACGCTGATGGTATTGGTTGAGGGCTTCTGCTCTTTAGTTCCAGTATCTTTACGCGTGTATTGCAGGGCGCCGGTGGGGCATTTTTCAACGGTACTGATGATGTTTTCTACCGAAGCTTCACCGGGTTGTATCCATGGGCGCTTTTCGGGATCAAAAACATTGGGAAGCCCTTTTACGCATTCCGCGGCATGAATACACCGGTTCAGATCGTAGCGAATTTCGACTTGGTCGTTCTCGTATGTATGTATCTTTTCTTCCATTACCTGCAGGTGATGTTGCGATTCAACGAAGTATAAAAAATCCCGCTCTCATTAAGAAACGCGGTACTGCTTAAGGGCCGTTCATTACTGAACCAAAGTGAAACGGGTTATGTTTTAACGATAGAAATATTAAGAAGAGAAAAAGTATGAGTTTAGATAATAATAAAAATTGTGCCTGGTAACGGGTGTAACGGGGTATATAGGCGGGCGACTGGTACCGTGGCTGCTGGAGCGTGGTTATCGCGTGCGTGTACTCTCTCGCGACCGTGATCGGCTGCAGGGTCGGGAATGGATTGATGACGTTGAGATCGTGGAAGCCGACGTGCTGAAACCTAAAACATTGCCCGAAGCCATGAAAAATGTGGATGTAACCTATTATTTGATCCACAGTATGAGCGGCACCAAAAATGAGAGCTTTCATGAGCGCGATATGCGTGCGGCGCGCAACTTCGGGGACGCGGCCAAAGAGCACAATGTGCAACGCATAATCTATTTGGGTGGGTTGGGCAACCCCAGTGATGACCTTTCCAAACACCTGCGCTCGCGGCAAAAAACCGGCGAATGCCTGCGTGAATCGGGGGTTCCGGTAACCGAATTTCGGGCGGCCATTGTGGTAGGCTCCGGCAGTAAATCATTCGAGATGATGCGCTACCTCACCGACCGCGTGCCCGTCATGATCTGCCCTAAATGGGTGTACAGCAAGGTGCAGCCCATCGCTATTCGCAATGTATTGCAGTATTTGGTGAAAGCAATCGAAAAACCCGAAACCAAGGGTGAAATTATTCAAATCGGTGGCAAGAGTGTTATTACCTACGCCGAAATGATGAGTACATACGCCCGGGTAAACAATTTAACCCGATTTTTGGTGCCCGTACCGGTTCTCACTCCACGGCTTTCATCATATTGGGTGCACTGGGTAACCCCTATTCCAACCTCGTTGGCCAAGCCGCTTATAGAGGGATTGAAAAATGATGTGGTAGTCTCTGATGACAGTGCCCAAAAATTCTTTCCAGAAATAGAACTCTTTACGTATGAAGAAGCAGTGCGTCGCGCATTAGATAAGATAACCGATCACCGCGAAGTGGAAACTACCTGGAATGATGCCCTGCTGAGCAGCAAGGGCGATGAGCAGCCGGTAGAACTGGAAACCAAAGAAGGGCTGAATATTGAGCGACGCATGCGCCATGTGGATGCCCAACCTGAGCAGGTATTCAAGGCATTTACCAGTTTGGGCGGCGAAAAGGATGGCTCACCTATGAGTGGGCCTGGAAGCATCCGCGGTGTGCTCGATCGAATGGTGGGCGGAGTTGGTTTTCGTCAGTGGTCGCCGCGATCCGGGCCAGCTGCGTGTAGGCGATGCCCTGGATTTTTGGCGCGTTGAGGCCATCCGCAAAACAGGTTGCTGCGCCTGCGAGCCGAGATGAAAG
>NNSL01000391.1 GCA_003123965.1 Balneolaceae bacterium SMO_bin1 | reverse complement strand
ACTGTTACTGACATCAATAACCTGCGCAGAGATTATGAGCTTGAAGAAGCAACGCGATTAAACCTGGTACTCACTGACGGGGAAAGGATGGTGGGGATCGCGACTGGTGCTGGGTGAAGGCAAAGAACCATTATCACTCTATTATGCTCGTGGTCAGCGTTTCGAATGCCGCAATAACAAATACGTACTGCGCAAAGATGAATCGGATGAAGCGTCCAATTCAGCCGTGCTTATTGTTTCAGAACGCCTGAACAGCGAAGTGCAGGATTGGGAACCGGTACCGTCCGGTCATTTTTTTAGCGTTGACGAAGATGGCACTATTGAATTCATCGAAGCCTAAAAGATTTGAGGAATGAGGGTATAAGGAAATTCAAATTCAACCCTTATACCCTATTCCCTAAAGTTTACTGATCGTTGGCGGAAGCGTTAGTGGCTTCGTTTGATTTTTGATCTCCATTCTTAAGCATGGTATCCAGCTTTTCACCGCCACGGATACCGAAATCGAGCGTGCGAATGGGGAAAGGAATCATAATGTCGTTTTCATCGAACTTCTTGGTGATGGCAATGATCGCTTCGCTTTGGGCATGCAGAAAGTCGGGAATTTTGCGGAAATCAACCCAGAAGCGAATTTTAAAGTTGATAGAGCTGCCACCAAACTCATCATAAAATAGCTCTACATCCCGGTCATGATCAATGCAGTCAAGGCTTTCAACGGCCTCAATGGCCAGACGCCGCGCTTTTTCCAGATCATCGCCGTATGAAACGCCGCAGGCAAGATCTACGCGTCGCTCAAAGTTTTTGGTATAGTTAATAAACGCATTGCCATACACATCTTTATTGGGAATGTAGGCGTATTGGCCTTGCGGAGTTTTAATAATGGTACTTCGCAAATTAAGCTTGTGAACCGTACCAAAAATATCATTGCTTTCAATAATATCACCCTTACCGAAAGGATGCCTGATAGATAACAACACTCCCGACATGAAATTGGCGGCAATATCCTGAAACGCAAAACCCAGTGCCAAACCAATAATACCGGCACCCGCCAGCAGCGATTGCACCGTGCCGTCAAGGTCGAGAATGCCCAGAGCAATAAATAAACCAACACCGACCACTAAAACACCTGCTACCGTTTCAAGCAGATCGATAATGGTTTTGTTGTCAGTAACCCTGTGCAGCAAGTCGCTGACAAAACGCCGCACCAACTTGCCTATCACATAAAAGGTGATTAGTACAAGTATAGCCACCGCAAGATTGGGCAGCATGTTGATTGCTGTTTCAAGCCACGTTTCCAATTTATTTGTTAGCGAACTCAAACCTGCGTTAATATCCATCCGAATTTTTATTTGATTTAATAGTTAATTGAAACTTTATAATTACTTTTAGAGCACACTCGTTCATTAGAAAAAGCTATAATGCTTCAATTCGCGAAACCAGTGAAAATCTAAACGAGATATGTGGCAAATACAAACATCGGAATGCATACCGGCTTATGGCTGTTAAATCTTGTCATCAATCTGAATTAAAAATTATTTATTATGCCAAATAGAAAAGCACATGCTGTATGGAAAGGTGATTTACAAAACGGGAAAGGTACAATGAAGCTCGGAAGCGGAGCTTATGAAGGATCATATTCATTTAAATCTCGCTTTGAGGATGGTACGGGTACCAATCCCGAAGAAATGATTGGCGCCGCCCATGCCGGATGCTTTTCCATGGCGCTTTCGAACGAATTGGCCGAGGCTGGATTCAATCCCAAATCGGTGGAGACCGATGCTGATGTCGATTTTGGAATGGTAGACGGTGAACCCACAATTAAGTCTATCACCCTTAATGTGGAGGCCTCTATCGATGGAATTGAAGAAAGTGAATTTATGGAATATGCCAACGGCGCCAAAGAAAACTGCCCGGTCTCTAAAGCACTAACCGGGGTTGATATTAAACTAAACGCCTCACTGGTTTAAAACCACACGAATTACTATTTGCAGGCAGGGCTTCTCAGGCTCTGCCTTTTTTATTTGTGAAGCTATTAACCCAGACATCATAAAAAATACCAATATCATTAATGATTGTACCAAATAGTCCCTATCTTATGGGTTATGACTGTAAAACAAGATAAAAAAGACCTAAAGCAACTAACCAGCGAAGAGCTACAGGAATTTACCGATGAGCTGGGGCTACCCGGCTATCGCTCTGATCAGATTTTCCAGTGGCTGTACCAAAAAGGCGTGCGCAGTTTTGATGAAATGACCAACCTGTCGAAAGACCTGCGCGCCCGGCTTGATGACATCGCCACCATTAATCGCATAAATCTGGTGCAGCAGGCCGAATCGAAAGACGGCACCGTCAAGTTTCTGTTTCAGCTGCCCGATGAGGAAGACTACAAAATTGAATCGGTGCTGATTCCCGATTTTTATGACGACGGCGTGGCCAATCGGCTCACGGTCTGTGTTTCCTCACAGGTAGGCTGCGTATTCGGGTGCTCATTTTGCGCTACCGGAAAAATGGGCTTCTTCCGTAATTTGAGCCACGGTGAAATTGTGGATCAGGTGCAGTACATCAACGACTTTTGCGAGCACCGTTACGGCAAAAAAATCACCAACATTGTGTATATGGGCATGGGTGAACCGCTGCACAATTACGATGCCGTTACCGAGTCAGCTAACATCATCACAGATGAGCGCAGCATTGAATTATCACCCAAACGCATTACGGTTTCTACCGTGGGACTCACCAAACAGATTAAGCAACTGGCCGATGAGCGCCAGCCGTTTAACCTGGCTATTTCACTGCACGCGGCCAACGACGAGAAGCGCGATGAAATTATGCCCATCAACAACGCTATGGGACTGGGCAAGTTAAAGGAAGCCGTGCAGCACTATTACGCGATGCTTCACCGCCCTATCACGTATGAATACCTGCTTTTTGATAACTTTAACGATTCGCCGCAGGATGCCCGCGAACTGGCCAACATTGTGAAGTGGGTGCCCAGCAAGGTGAACATTATTATGTACAACGATGTGGCCGGCGTAGAGTTAAAGCGCGCCCGTGAAGATCGGCTGGATGCCTTTATGAAAGAGCTGATTAAGCACGATGTACGCGCTACCGTACGCCGTAGCCGCGGTGATGATATTGATGCGGGTTGCGGTCAGCTGGCCATTAAAGAGGGACAAGAAAAAGGAAAAACCATTCGCAAGAATTGATTTACCGGATGATATTAAAAATCCGGTCAAAGCGTGGCAGCATGCGCTCAGAATCCCACGAGAAGTAAATTACACTGGCTTCACCCACAATATGGTCGCCCGGCACAAATCCCCAGTAGCGACTATCGAGGCTGTTATCTCGGTTATCGCCCATCATAAAATAGTAATCGTCTTTAATAGTGTACTGATTGGTTTCCTCTCCATTAATAATGAAGGTACTGCCGTTACGTTCAACGTTATTCCGTTCGTAACGGGTGATGATATTCTCATAAATGTGCCAATTCTGCGGCGTTAGGGTGACCGTTTGCCCGGCTTGCGGCACCGTTAATTGCGGCACGCCGTCAGTAAAGCCCCGTGAAAAACTGAACTGAGAATTGCTGTAACGCTGCGGGGAATTGGGTGCCAGCTCCACAGAGGTGACTTCCGGCCAGCTTTCCATATCTTCCGCCAGTGGAAGCGGCATGTTTACCAAATAACTGTTTTGCCCGGTTGACTGAAGGAGTCGCCCGCCATTGGTTTCAACCTTGGTTTGGCTGAGTCGTACGCGGGGCTGCACTTCTACTAAATACTGTTGTTGCATTCCGGGAAACTGCTCAGCGGGATCGCCATTCACAAACAGCCGCTGCTCACGAATTTCAAGCGTATCACCGGGCATCCCTACCGCTCGTTTTACGTAGCTGGTTTTAGCTGCAATTGGAGCAATATCGATAGGATAATTAAATACAACAATATCATTGCGCTCAATTTCGGTAAGGCCGGGCAGTCGCGTCCATGGCAAGGTAACGCCAGGCAGATAAATATTAGTGAATGGAATGGCCAACACCATGGGCGTACGGGCACCGTAATTTATCTTTGATACGACCAAAAAGTCCCCCGTCATAAGCGTGTCTTCCATCGAGGGGGTGGGAATACGGTAGGCTTCAAATAAAAAGGTACGGATAATAAGAGCCGCAATAACTGCAAAAAGAAGTGCGTCTGCCCATTCCCGAAGCCAGCCTTTAGCCTGTGAGTCTTCTTTTCGACGACGCTCGCGGCGCTGCTCTCGTTTAGATTTCGAATCGTTATCAGCCAAACTTAATTCTCCTTTTCAGTGATGTTTTATTTTCAGTAACTGTAGGTCATATTCGGTGGCGAATCGATCTGTTCTACGGAATATTCTCCATTTTGATACGCAACATTATACCACTGCTCACGGTCAGCAGAATAGTAATAGTCTTGGAATTCTGCAGGCTCGGCATCCATCAATTTCCTGGAAAACGTACGCATAATTTGCGGCATTAAATCGATATACTTACTGGCGCCGCTGTACACCAGCTCCCGGCCGAACGGGCCCTTGGAGTCGAGCACAAGTAATGGAATTTTACCATCTACAACAAACCAATATTCAAACTGAATGGCCATACCGGGACGAAAGTTGGGCCGATCAATTAAATCTTCGATGGTTTGGGTAGGATCGCCGAACACCGCCTGCAGCCGTGCACGCAGCTTACTGGTGGGTATGGTATCGAGCCGGGTATCATTATACAGACCCTTCCCGGTCTGGTTCATTTTGTTGATGTAATTGCGCTCAAAAGCAGCCCGCTCACTATTTTCAACCTTGCGAAACTGGGCTTCTTCGAACTGGGCGCTTGCGGTGAACGATTGCATTGATAAAACGACCGCTAAAACGAAAAATAAAAATCTAAACTTCATAGGATATGATAAAATTGTCAGGCTAAAGATAGTATAACTCTTTCACGATCTCTTTAGTCTATAGCAGCTCATGAATTTTGTAAATATTACAAGCATTTACTAAAGCAATTATTTGGGTGCGTCCCATTGGGCAATGCATTTAGTCATCATCCATTGACAGCACCGCTAAAAACGCCTCCTGAGGCACATCAACGGTACCCACTTGCTTCATGCGCTTTTTACCTTCTTTCTGCTTTTCAAGCAGTTTGCGCTTTCGTGATATGTCACCACCATAACATTTGGCGGTTACATCTTTGCGCAAAGCACGAACGGTTTCACGGGCAATCACATTTGAGCCTATGGCCGCTTGTACAGGCACCTGGAATTGATGCTGAGGAATTAGTTCTTTTAACTTTTTACAAAGCTTTCGACCCAGTTCATAGGCATTATCGCGGTGTACAATGCTTGAAAGCGCATCTACCGGTTCTTCGTTAAGTAAAATATCCAGTCGAACCAGGTCGCCTTTGCGGTACTCCAGGAATTCATAATCAAGAGAAGCATAACCACGGGTGCCGCTTTTTAGTCGATCATAAAAATCAAACACCACCTCCGCCATGGGCAATTCGTACGTTATTTCCACGCGCTGACCCTGCATGTGCAGCTGGTTGACGTATATTCCGCGCCGGTCTTCGCAGAGTGTCATCACCGGGCCAATATAATCCGATGGCGTGAGGATACTTGCTTTAATATACGGCTCATACACCGCGTCCACCTTGCTGGGATCGGGCATGGAGCTTGGGTTGTCCACAATCACTTTTTTCTCCTCCCCGCGTTCCGTTTTGTGCACCTCATACTCAACATTCGGCACCGTGGTAATGATATCAATATTAAACTCGCGATCGAGCCGTTCCTGTACAATTTCCATATGGAGGAGCCCCAGAAAGCCGGCACGAAAACCGAACCCAAGCGCCTTGGATGTTTCGGGTTGATACGTCAGCGATGCATCGTTGAGCTGAAGCTTTTCGAGTGCCGAGCGAAGATTTTCGAAATCATCAGAATTGGTGGGATAGATACCGCTGAATACCATAGGATTCGGCTCCTGATATCCGGGAATCGGCTTGTCGGCAGGATTTTTGGTTGTGGTTACTGTATCACCCACGCGGGCATCTTCGAGCGATTTTACGCTCCCGATAACATACCCCACCTCACCGGCTTCAAGCTTGTCGGTTTTCACCTTCTCCATCTGCAGATAGCCAATCTCTTCGGCCTCGTATTCTTTGTGGGTAGCCATAAACCGGATGCCATCACCTTTATGCAACGTACCCTGCATCACACGAACATATACAATAGAACCGCGATACGTATTAAAAATGGAATCAAATATAAGGGCTTTCAGCGGCTTTTCACTTTCGCGCGCCGGACTGGGGATGCGTTCAACAACCGCCTCGAGCAGTTCATCTACGCCCTCACCGGTTTTACCCGAAACATGCAAAATATCTTCGTGATCGCAGCCGATTAAATCAACAATCTGCTGCCCCACCCCTTCCGGATCGGCACTGGGTAGATCTATCTTATTTAAGACTGGTACAATTTCCAGATCCTGATCGATGGCCTGGTAGAGCGTTGATATCGT
>NNSL01000250.1 GCA_003123965.1 Balneolaceae bacterium SMO_bin1 | reverse complement strand
CCTGTGTGCCTTGGAAGCGTTGTACCGGAATTTATCAATGAATTCCTGTATCTCTTTTATCTCCTTCTGCTGATTTTCATACGCTTGGCGGCGGTGTTCCATCCGTTCGGCGTGCTTCTCCTCGAAGTACGAATAATTGCCGGCATAATCTTCAATGTGCCCGTTATCCAGCCAGAGGGTACGGTTGGTGATGCGGTTGAGAAACGACTTATCGTGAGAAACCACAACAACAGAGCCTTCATACGAATTGAGGAACTGTTCAATCCATTGCAGAGATTCAATATCGAGGTGATTGGTGGGCTCATCGAGCAGCAGGTACGTGGGCCGCTGAAGCAGCAGCTTGGCCAGGGCGATTCGCATCAGCCAGCCACCGCTGAACTCGGTGGTGGGGCGATGGAAATCATCGGAATCAAATCCCAGTCCGGTGAGCACTTTTTCGATATCAGCCTGCAGGCTGTACGCCCCCGACTGTTCAAGCCGGCTTTGTAAGTGGCCGTATTTTTCCAGCGTTTTATCGTACTCTTCTGAATCGGTATCTAGTGAGCCCAGCTTTTGCTGCAGTTCTTCTACCCGCTCCTCAAGCGCCAATAAATCTTCAAATGCGCTTTCTACTTCCTGAAGTACGGTTTTATTAGGATCGGGCGGCGCGCCATCTTGTGGCAAGTAGCCGATGGTTTCACCTTTGGAGTGTTCCACCGATCCGCCCATTGGTTCCATAACGCCGGCGATAATTTTAAGCAGCGTCGATTTACCCGCTCCATTCGGACCTACCAGTCCAATGCGTTCGCCGGGATTGATAAACAGGCTCACATCCTTAAGCAGGTGTCGATCGCCAAATGCAAGTGATATATTTTGAAGTGAAAGCAAAAGCCAGGTACAAAGTTTTTAGATATAATTTCAGCCCTCGAAGTTAGGAATTTGTACGCTAATGACTAAATACATTGAATCGCATGCAAAATCTTTTGTATACCGTTCCAAAGTCGTATTTTAGAGCTTATGACTTTACTTCTTGTATACTTGTCGCTTGCCATCGGGGTATCTTTCATGTGCTCCATTTTAGAAGCTGTGCTGCTTTCAGTGAGTCAATCATATATTGCTGTGCTCGAAAAGCAGGATGCAATCTCCGGGCGGCTGCTTCGCGAGCTGAAGGATGACATCGACCGCCCGCTGTCTGCTATTTTGAGTCTCAATACGATCGCGCACACTATTGGTGCGGCCGGAGTTGGAGCGCAGGCGCAAATCGTATTTGGCAATGCCTACGTAAGCATTACTTCCATCATTCTTACACTGTTGATTCTTTTCCTCTCCGAAATCATTCCAAAGACTTTGGGCGCTACCTATTGGAAAACATTAGCCCCCAGTTCGGCACGTTTGCTGCGCGGCATGATCTGGATTTTGTATCCCTTTGTTGTACTTTCTATGGGCATCACCCGCCTGCTTTCGGATGATAGAAAACGCCCCACATTTAGCCGCGAAGAATTTACCGCCATGGCTGAGCGAGGAGCTGAAGAAGGAATTTTTGAGAAAGAGGAATCTGATATTTTCAAGAATCTGGTGCGCTTTAGTTCTCTGCGCATTAAGGATATTATGACGCCGCGGGTGGTAGTAGTAATGTTTCCGGAGGAGGCTAAAGTGATTGATGTTTTTGAGAAATACGAAGAGCTGCGTTTTTCGCGCATTCCGGTATATGCCGATAAAGAAGACAATATTGTTGGATATGTGCTGAAAAATGATTTGCTCATACAGCTTTCGCAGGATCAGGCCGATACGCCGTTGAGTACCATTAAGCGTGATATATTAATCCTTCCTGAAACCATTTCGCTGCGCAAACTCTTTGAAAAACTGCTGGAGAACCAAGAGCATATTGCCGTGGCTGTTGATGAATACGGCGGATTTTCCGGCATCGTTACCATGGAAGACGTAGTGGAAACGCTTCTGGGAATGGAAATCATGGATGAGGTGGATGCCATTGAAGACATGCAGAAAATGGCACGTAAAAACTGGCGCGAGCGCGCTCAAAAACTCGGTATTGTAGAAGAGGAAGAAAAGCTCAAAGAAAATATTGACTAACCCTTTAGGCCATCAATAATATTGTCCTCAAGTCTCAGGTGTCAAAAAGCAGATCATGGATACGGCAGACGGCAGGAATGAGGGAAGTTTCGCTGACGGCAATATTCAGATTTCGCTTGCTTTTACTGTATGACATCAGACTGGGCTGAATATCGGCAATTCCGTTGAATACGCGTTTTTGAATGGTCTGAATATCGTCAAAAGCACAGCCAATCAGGCTGATTAAACCCTGCTCAGAGTGACGTTCAACATCGCCTGCCTTTTTAAGTGATCGCTCTAATTCCTGAAGATGATCATTTTGCTGCAGGGCAACTGAAATGGATGCTTCGGTGGTTGTAACGGCATTTACCGGTTGCTTGGCTTCGTCCAACAAACGAAAAACTTCTGCTAAAAAGTGATGCCCCTCCATTGAGTGATCGGCGGTGACGGTGAGAATGACACTATCTTTGAGATAAGTTAACGCCTTTGCCGAACCATTTTGCTTGGTTTGATTGTGAATTTTGGTACCGGGTTGGTCGGGTTCAAAAATATTTTTCACATACACCGGTATGTTTTTGTCCGAGGCGGGATTCATTGTTGACGGGTGAAGCACTTTTGCTCCAAAATAGGCCAGTTCTGTGGCCTCCTGAAATGATAATTCTGCAATGGGTCGAGCTGATTCTACCACACGGGGATCGCAGGTGTAAATGCCGCTTACATCGGTCCATATTTCAACCGCTTCGGCCTCAAGTGCAGCTCCAATTAAGCTGGCCGAATAGTCAGATCCTTCAAAACCCAGCGTTGTAATTTGTCCCTGGTCATTTTGCCCGTAAAAGCCGCCCATTACAGGTATTGTGTTACTGTGCACTGCATCTGAAATTACAGAGCTATTGGCTTGAATAGCAGATTGGTTGGGCAGCGCCTGACCAAAACTGGAATTGGTGGCAATAATATCTTTGGCATCAACCCATTGCATAGGCAACCCAAATGCCTGTCCGCAAAGCGCGAATAATCGAGCTGATAGTTGTTCTCCTATGCTTGCTACAGCATCACTTCTCCAGGGATGGAGTTCAGCCACCGAGTTAATATCCCGCAATAACTCCTTGAGGTGGTTAATGCGGTTTTCGATCCACTGGTTGCACTTTTGTAGAGTGTCGTTGCTGTTTTGAAATTTATTTTCGTGTATAAATTTCTCAATCAACAACAGGTGCCGCTCTTTAATACTTTCGGCAATTGTCAGCGCTTCCTTGAGATTTGTCTGAGCCATTTCGGCGGCGGATACGAGTTTGCGTGTGGTGCGAGCTGTAGCAGAAACGACCACAACAGGCTTGTCGTAGCCCTCAATAATATTCAATACTCTACGCCAGGTGTTTTCATCACCCATGGAAGTTCCGCCGAATTTAAGTATGCGCATGTGTTGCGGTAATTATTTTGAGATATAAATTGATGCTTAAGGGGAAATCAAAAATATCAACCAGCTTGGGACGAATGTAAGAAAACCGTTTTAGACTATTAAGTGCTAATATTAGAAAGGCAAACTTATAGGAGGCCCAGTGTCATCGGATCTATAGATATTAAAACCGTTGCAATCTTATTGAATTGAGATTGAAAAAACGATGATACAGAGTGTTGCTAAAATTTATTAGTTTAAAAGGTTATGAAATAAGAGATCTGATTCGGGACTTAGATGCTGCATAATTAAAAGTTGTGAAATCGGAATGATTCTTAAGTAAGCTTCATTACATTTGATCACTGAACTTAGTATTACATCCGGAGGACAATATTATAGAGCAGACAAAATGGAGAAAATTTACACAAGGGTACACGAAGAAATCTTACAAATTCGCATTCATAATTTGAGGTAGTTTTAGCTGCTTTCCATTCTTGGTAGTTAAATTCAAGCAACAGATATTCTATTTTGTCAGAACTGAATAAATCTAAAAAGTTAGAAAAGCAGCTGGGCGCTTTCGATGTGTTTGCCATTGCCACCGGGGCAATGTTCAGCTCAGGACTGTTTCTTTTGCCGGGACTGGCTGCTGGTGAAACCGGCTCGTCGGTATTTTTAGCGTACTTTGTGTCTGGGTTGTTGGTGATTCCCACCATGCTTAGCAAGGCCGAGCTAGGAACAGCATTTCCGCGTGCCGGTGGTACTTACTTTATCATTGATCGTACCCTTGGGCCACTAATGGGTAGTATTGGTGGTTTTGGCTCGTGGCTTTCACTGGTATTTAAAAGTGCATTTGCATTGATTGGAATGGGGGCCTATATCTCCATATTCTTTGATGTGCCAATTACGCCTGTAGCCATTACGCTAACCGTAGCCTTTGGTGCTTTGAATATATTCGGGGCCAAAGAAACCAGCAAGTTGCAGAATATTCTCGTTATTACGCTCTTATCGGTGATGGCTTTTTATTTGGTGCAGGGCTTCTCTTATCTGTTCTCACTTGATGTGCTTGACGTTCACCGCCAGCAATTTACGCCATTTTTTAAGGATGGCTTTCAGGGGTTTTTAGGCACGGTAGGAATGGTCTTCGTATCGTATGCAGGCCTTACCAAAGTAGTTAGTGTAGCAGAGGAAGTGAAGAACCCCGACCAGAACTTGCCACGAGGTATGTTTCCTGTCCATCTTTGCCGCCATTTTTGTGTACGTATCGGGTGTATACCTCATGACTGCTGTTCTTGAACCATCGGCATTTATGGAAGACTTAACTCCGGTAGCCACAGCCGGCCAGGTATTTTTGACTTGGCTGCCCGGAGACACCGGCTTGATCTTGGTTGTAATAGCTGCCATCGCAGCTTTCGCTTCAACGGGGAATGCAGGTATTATGTCGGCTTCCCGATTCCCGCTTGCCATGGCCAGAGATAAGCTCGTACATCCATCGTTCTCAAAGCTCGGCAAATTCAATACGCCTGTTGTCTCTATTATTGCAACCACTGGAATGATGGTATTTTTACTGCTAGTGTTCAATGTAAAAGAAGTGGCAAAGCTGGCCAGTGCATTCAAATTACTGTTATTTGGGCTGCTGAACCTGGCAGTAATTGTAATGCGTGAAAGTAAAATTGAAGAATATGATCCGGGGTACAAAACCAGATTATATCCCTGGGTGCAGATAATAGGCATGCTCACCTCCGGGGTGCTGATATTTGAGATGGGAAATCCTGTCTATTATGTTTACGGGCGTCATATCAATCTTGTCTGTAGTATGGTACTACTATTACGCCTATGCCAAAGTAGATCGGCAGGGCGCTATTTATCATGTGCATGAACGGCTGGGCAAATTTAAGGACCACGGCCTCGAAAACGAGATGCGTCATATTTTGCAAGAAAAAGGTCTCCGCGAAGGAGATTCCTACGAGTTGGTCGTCAGCCAAGCCACCATCTGCGATATCACAGATCCAGATATCAGTTACAAAACTATTGTTCAAAGGGCATCTCGGGAGTTGGGATCGCAGCTGAATATAAGCGAGAATGATTTGGAGCAATCGTTTGAAACGGTAGATAGCTACAGTGCCATGCGTATTGGAAAGGGAGCTGCGTTAAATCATCTGCGGCTAAAGATGGATGCTCATCCGAAGCTGGTGATTGTGCGAGTAAAACACGGATTGACTATACGAGATAACCACTACGAGGCGCTGGCGGGTAGTACAGGTGAGCAGCCGGAAAAACTTTACGCCATCTTCTTTTTAGTTAGTCCGGAAACGAAATCCACCCAACATCTGCGGTTCCTGGCTCATACCGCTGAAATGATTGATCAGGATGATTTTCTTAAGAAGTGGAAAAATGCGAAGGATGAAGCCGAATTACGGGAAGTTTTAATTCGGGATGAACAGTTCACTAATATCACCATCAGTTCCGAGAATAAAACGCGCGAAATGATAGGAAAGAAAATTCGGGATATTGATATGCCTGGCGGCAGCCTAATCGCAATTATCAAACGAAAAGGGGAAATAAATATCCCAGACGGCAACACCGTACTGGCCAAGGGAGACCGACTGCTTGTAATTGGTAAAGCAGAAAACATCGAAAAAGTTAAAGCCCTGAAAGACACCTAAAGTTTGGTATATTCACCCAATAGATTTCAATTTTTACGGCCTGACAATGCAAAAATTAGCATTTTAGTGCCGCCCATTTCTTGAAATTCATTAATTTAAAATGACTGAGTTTACATTTTGCCGAATATGAAACACGAAGCGCTTGAAAAACAACTAGGTCTTTGGGATGTCTATGCTATTGCAACAGGCGCAATGTTTAGTTCAGGCTTTTTCCTGTTGCCGGGCATTGCCGCAGCTGAAACAGGACCCTCCGTATTTCTTGCATATTTAGTTTCCGGGCTGTTGGTACTGCCCACCATGTTTAGCGTGGCCGAGCTTGCCACGGCCATGCCCAAGGCCGGGGGCACCTATTATATTATTGATCGCAGTTTGGGGCCGGTAATGGGCACCGTTGGTGGATATGGATCCTGGTTAGCACTGGTTTTAAAAAGCGCTTTTGCTCTTATCGGTATGGGGGCGTATATCTCTATTTATAT
>NNSL01000343.1 GCA_003123965.1 Balneolaceae bacterium SMO_bin1 | reverse complement strand
CCGGGCATTAATGCCTATTTTGTCAAAGTTACGGGAACCCAGCAGTTGAGCCACAATGGGCGTTACGGCCATTAAAATGCCGGCCACAAGCATAATTAAAGGCATGAAAACAGCACCGCCCACCGCTACCGCAGCAAGAGCTTCGGCCGAGAGGTTGCCCGCCATTACTGTGTCTACAAAATTCATAGACATTTGCAGAAGCTGGGCAATAATAACCGGGCCGCCGATAGTCAGCAGTTTTCGGGCCTCTTTTCGCAGGGAATGTTTTTCCGACTTTAGGTACCCAAGCATAAATGTGGGCTGCAGCAGCGTTTAAGTAAGTTGAAAAAAATATAATTTTGGCAAGGAAAATAGTCGCGCATAGTACAAAAAAAGCGAGCAAAATGATAGGATTAGAGCCCGAAAATAAGCGAGCGGCGACTTAGTTGAGTTCACCCTCTTTAGCCGGCAATTTTATGACAAAAGTGGTGCCCTTGCCTTCAATTGAGGCGAACGAAATACTGCCGTCGTGGGCTTCAATTACCTTTTTAGAAATGGCCAACCCCAGCCCGGTTCCACTTGATTTTGTAGAAAAGTTCGGCACGAATATTTTGGGTTTGTCCTCTTCGCTGATGCCTTGCCCGTCATCCTCAATTTCAATGAAGATGCTGTCTCGGCGGCAATATGTTTTAAGGTCTATAGTGCCGCCATCGGGCATGGCTTCATGCGCATTTTTAATGAGATTAATCACTACCCGTCGCAGTTCGTCGCGTGCACCATAAACAACTGCAGGCGATGCATTGCAGTGAATTTGTATGGACGTTTGATCGTCGTTAGCGTACAGCTCGGCCACAGATTGGACCATCTCGTCTATATCAACCTCCGTAAATTCTTCGTCTATGGGTTTAGAGAATTTTGAAAAGTCGGAGGCAATATTATTCAACGACTGAATTTGAACGATTAAATTCTGTGTGATACTGCGGATCTTGTCCTTTAGCTCATCAATGGTATAGTCTCCTGAAGCCAGCTGGCGTTCCAGGTGCTGAATGTTGAGCTTCATAGGCGTAAGCGGATTCTTAATTTCATGCGCTACCTGTTGGGCCATCTCTTTCCAGGCGGCTTCGCGTTCGGCTTCAGCCAGGTTTTCCTGCAGTTCTTTCAGTCGGCCCACCATTTGATTATACGCTCGGGCCAGGCTGCCGATTTCATCATCACTAGTAGCAGGAATAGTTGTATCGAGATTACCCCGCGATATTTTATTAAGTCCCTGCTGTATGTGTTCGAGGGGGCGCGTAAGCTGGCGCGAGATTAATATGGTGGCAATAATAAACAGGCCAAACACCACAAGGTACAGAATAATAAGGTAGCTGGTGGTCTCGAGCAGCTGTTTATTAAATTGCGGCGACTCAACAAAGGTAGGAATTGCAATAACAGCAATCGGCTCATCCTGTTCAGAAAATACCGATCGATATCCGATCATCATGGCCTGCTGATCTACGCGGACGGTTTTTAAGGCGTTGCGTTTTTGGCTGAGAAATAGATCGCTGTACACGCTATAGGGCAACGCATTGGGCAGCAGGTTCTGCTGGTATATCTGTGGGGTCGTAGATTGGCTCATTAGTAAATTCCGATAGATAGTGGCATCAATATTCAGTGGGTCAGTTAATGCGTTCAGGTCAATACTGTTGCCATCGCTAAGCTGCTGCTGAATATCGGCATTACGTTCAGCAACGGCGGTAATGGTATCGAGTTTATCGAATAGCTGCTGTTCAACTAAATCCCGATTTTGGCGCTGTATTGCATAATGGGTTACAACAATTAGCATAATTAGGAAGACCAGGGTGGCTAGCAAAAAGCTGTCGAGAATGCGGTATTGAAACTGCTTGTTGCGGCCTAAAAAGGCGACCTCTTTCTTTTTGAAAACCCGGTAGATTACCAAAGTGATGAAGCCGATTATCAGCAGGGTGAAATTCAGACGAAAAAATGAAAATAGTATGGTTTGATAGCCGGGCAGCAGGGTGCTGCTTTTAATGATTCGTCCATCGGGTTGAAGAGCCAGTAAATTTCGGTAAGTCCTGTTTTCTTCGATATGAGTGTTGTAAACTGCGCTGTCTTGCTGAACGGCCTCCAGCTCAGCGGGCTGTAATACGTTGTAGGTGGGGTATTGAGCACCCGCACTTTGATCAATGGTTGTAGTTAGTTTATTGTCGGTATATTCTTGAATAACGTACGTATTTTTGCCGTCTTGATAGTTGAGCGCACTTATCACCGCACGCATAGGCTTGTCAAAGTTGGGCCGCTCTTGGTAAACCGAGCACAAAATCCATGCAATAGGATTTTGCTCGGCGGATCCAAAAATGGGAATCCAGCCCCGGTAAAAAGTCTGGTAGTTATCGCCATCGGCAAGGTCGGGCTGCTGAATAACTGGCCGCACATTGCTTGCACTTATCTGTTCAATGTTAAGAACAGCCTCAAGCTGACTCAGGCTAAAGGCTTTTACCCATTCAGGTGAATTTAAATTTGTTGAATAGCCCGCTATAAGATCGCCCTCGGGATTGATTAATTGAAGATCAAATGAATACTGGACCGCTTCGTTCTGAATAAGTTCTTCAATAGACTGGGTAAAATCGGCCTGCACAAAAGCAATTCGTTCTTGCAGCTGTTCTTCCGTAAGGGTATCAAACTGCTGCTCAAGTTCAGTAAGAATTGTACCAGTGAGCTCTCGGGCCTGTTCATCATCCTGCTGGGTATAATCGGTGATTGTTTCATCCAAAAACTGATCAATGTCTTGCAGGTTGGCTTGATAGATGATAGTTGCTCCTGCAATACCGATCACAAAACTGTATACAGCGGCATTTCGAAGCGGTGATAATGTGGGCCTGTTGTAGGGGAAGCGGGAATAAGAATATGAGAGCCCAAATATGAGAAGGAAATAAATACTGGAAATTATTGAGGCCCAGGTGAAGACAAAAAATTCAACTATAAAAGTTTGAGCCACCAGTAAGGCCAGCAGAAATATGCCAATGCAGATAATAGAGATTAGTTTGTGGTAATCGTCGAAAACCCGCAGAAGAAATTGATTGAGCGCAATGAGGGTGATAGTGAGTCCCAGCAGCATTATTCCCAGTACCAGGTATACTAATATTGTTCCCGCGCTGGGAAACAACTGCAGCGACAGCATAGGAATATTCACATTATAAACCAGTCCATAACAGCTTTTAAATGTAAGCACTATTGCCAGCATGCTCACCAAGCCCGATGCCGCGGCTGCCAGCATTGCACTAAAAAAGGAGTTTGGCTGTAGTTGATACTGCAGCGTTGAAAGCTTGCGCTTAAGGGTAAATGCACCAATTAAAAAGAAAAGTCCATCGAGGGCAAAGTTGCATAGTTGTTGGTATGAGAGCACCTGTTCTGGAGCTAGCCCCTCGAGGAGGGCGGGGAGCCAGTTTTCTGCGATATTAATTTGCGCAAATACAAGCCAGCCAATGCCCACGAGAATAAGTTGAATAAAAAGGCTCTTACGCGGGGATAACTGTTCAGCCAGCAGATAGAAAAACAGACCGATAAGCACAAAAGCAATAAGTATAAAGGCTGCTCTCCAAAATTGAGTTTTCTCCTCCCATTCGGTTTCAACAAGTGCAGTATTTTTTGGGGTGGCATATGCGGCGCCTACTGAATCACCGGCAAGGGAGTGCAGGGCGCGGGATTGAGCAACGGTATCAGGCAGGGGGTCAAAAATACCGATATCTACGGCATAATAGTCGGTATGGTACTGCTCTTCTAAAATGTTGAATTCACGGTCATCACCAATAGGTAAAGCGTTGGTTTGTGTGATACGCTTAGAGGTATAGAGCTGGTAGTTTACTGCTCCATCAGAGTTTGGGACGGTAAACTCCGTTTGTCCAAGCCAGAAAAGCACATTGTTGTTCCGTTGAATACTGATGGTTGCACTATCTGTAACCTCAGGATGAACCTGAAAGAGGTCGAGCGAAAAATTTTGCCATACCAGCGGCTGCTGGTTTCGGTATAGAGCAGCACCCCAAAGTTGCGAATGGTTTTGCAGGCTTTGGAGCAATTGGGAGCGACTGTGCTGCTGTTGTAGCTGCTGCTGTAAATTTTCAGCTAGTGATTGCGTTTCGCTGACTAATGTTCGCTGCTCTTCTGAGAAGTGGTTACTTACCTGCCGCAAAGTGTTTTCCAGCAATTGTTCTTTGCTTTCAACCTGCGGTTTTACGGAGTAACGCCAACCTTCAATCAGTACTAAAAGTACAAGCAGGCCCGCAAGCAGCCACGAAAATACCCTGCCAGGACGTTGAGAAATGTAGTTCCTGTACATACCACGTTTAGTTGATACCGAGATAGCTATGAATATGATTCGATTTTAAGCGGTAAGCAAGTTTGGAATATCTGCAGGGGGATCCCCTTCGAGAATGCCGCGTATGGCATCGGCGGCCAGTTGACCGATATCTTTGCGTGATTGGTAGGTCGCGCTGGCAATATGTGGGGTGAGAATACAATTGGGAGCGTCGAGCAGATGGGGATGAACATTTGGTTCATCTTCAAATACATCGAGAGCAACGCCGTCTATTTCTTGCTCGTGCAATGCTTCTGCTAGTGCTTGTTCGTCAACCACAGGGCCGCGCGAGGTGTTGATGAGCAGGGCGTGTTTAGGCATGGCCTTTAACATAGCTTGATCAATGGCGTGGTGCGTACCATCGGTAAGTGGACAGTGAAGGCTGAGTATGTCAGCATTTTTTGCCAGCATTTTGAGGCTTTCAGCATATACCGCTTCTAATTCTTGCTCGGTTGTGGGGTCAACCCGGTGCCGATTGTGATATTGAATTTTTAGCCCAAAGGCTTTTGCGCGTCGGGCAACGGCCGTACCAATACGGCCCATTCCAAAAATGCCGAGCGTTCGCCCGTTTAATTCTTGTCCCAGAAAGCCGAGTGGTTCCCATCCCTCAAAATTACCTTTCCGCAGATAGTTTTCGGCGGGTCTCAGTTTGCGTGCCAGCGATAAAATTAGCCCCAGGGTAAAATCAGCGCACGATTCGGTTAATACTCCGGGCGTATTTGCAACATGAACGCCGGCTTTACGGGCTGCTTCAATGTCAATATTGTTACAGCCTACGGCATGGTTAGCAATGATTTTAAGATTTTTGCCAGCCGCAATTACGTTTGCCGTAACGGGATTGGAAAGCATGGGCAGCAGGGCATCATAAGGCTCAATAATATCGATTAGATCTTGCTCTGTAGTAAATTGCCCGCGATGGCCCACGTCAACCGTGTAATCGGCGCGCAAATTTTCAATTACTTCATCAATTATAGGTTCAGTAATTAAAATTCGGGCGCTCATGGATGGCTTCAGTTTTGGTTGACTGTTATATCAGTGGCGTTTTCTAGCTTTTGTTGGGTGATATCTTGATAGATAAAAGAAAAGGGGGTAAGTGCCTGGGTGCACATTTGGTTGGTCGGGCGCCAAGCCGTTATGCTTATTTTAACTGAATCTCCTTGCATACTATGTGAGGCCTTGTGTAACCGGCTGCAGCCATCAGGCAAATTCCCAGATATTAGGAGTCCCTGTTCTATTACTGAAACTGAGTCAATATAAACCTTGGATGACTCGTAATTTTGGGTTTCAGGCGCTCTTAGTTCAGTAAGATTTTCATATTCTGGCTGCTCAGTATTATCAGGTTCAGAAGTGGAGCAGGCCGTAAGCGTAAAGGTCAGAAAAGCCAATAAAAAATACCGCATGGTATTAATTATCTTCGATCTTGGTAGTTTCAGCGTCATTCCAAATTTTTTCGAGGGCGTAGTGTTCGCGTAAATCACGTTTGAAAATGTGAACCACCACGTTTACGTAATCCAAAATGACCCATCGGCGTGTGTCCAGCCCTTCTTGGCGCCATGGCTTTTCACCAAGCTCTTCATTGGTGGCTTGCACTACACCATTCGCAATTGCTTTAATTTGTACATCGGTGGCAGCGTGGCACACAACAAAGGTGTCGGTAAGGGTGGTGAGATTGTGCACGTCGAGCACGGTAATGTCTTCGGCTTGTTTGTCAAGGAGTGCTTCGCCGATTACATCAACCAGTTTTTGTGTATCAGCGGTTTTAGAATCATCAACAGTGGTAAACTGCTGGTCAGATTTCTGGGAAGTTTGGGGCATATGGTCAGTTTAATTTTAGTGAACGATAGTCGGAACCGATAACAACAGTGGCATCAAGGTAAAAATGCTCAGAGGCTTCAACCAAAACCTGCGATTCATCAATCCCGAGCGCCTGAGCAACGCGTTTGGCATTGTCCGTATTCAAAGTACGAGAAATAACGGTGGTTTGTTCCATGTTATAGTTTTCAAAGTTGCCGGTTTCAACAACATCAAACCCATTGTTGCGCAGGGTTGATGTAAATCGGTCGGCCAGCCCGCTAACACCGGCTCCATTTAGTACTTCCAGCTGAATAACATTGCCGATTAGCTCCTGTTCATTAGCTGCCCGCTGGTTTTGAATGCGCGGATAGACCAGTCGTGAAAAAAGGCCAAAGATCAACAGGCACAGCAGAAGTCCCAAGAAACCGATGACGGCATTTAGCGCAAACGTGTTAGAATTATCGGAACTGCTCATTGGCTAAATCGTCAGTATAAAGATC
>NNSL01000329.1 GCA_003123965.1 Balneolaceae bacterium SMO_bin1 | reverse complement strand
GTTTGTAAGCGCGAATCGCCTGAAGCTTGAAATCGAGTCGCGTAAAAATTCGAGAACGGGCAGAATAGTACAGCATTTTGCCGAGCACCCGACCAATTTCTTACCACCACCCTGGTGGGCAATAATATTGTGAATGTGCTGTATGCCACCCTTATGACCCTATTTTTGGTGGCGCCCATTACAAATATCAGTGAATTGTGGTTTGGGGTAGCTCCTTCACCCGTTGTTTTGCTTTCACTGCAGACGATTATTGCTTCTGTAGTAATTATGATTTTTGGTGAAATTTTGCCCAAAGCACTGTTTCGCATGCACGCCGACTGGTGGGTTCGGGTGATTGCCGTACCGCAGCAAATTTTTCACTGGATTCTCAAGCCGTTTATCATCATTGCCAACGGGGCATCCAATTTTATCATCAATATAGTACAGCCCGATTCTGAAAAAGCAGAACAGTTTTTTCGTCGGCAGGATGTGGAGCTTATCTTCAAAGAGCTGCGCGATACCGGTGGCAGCGACCTCGATAAGGAAGATTCTGAAATACTGCACAACGTGCTGGAATTGTCGAACAAGCGCGTAAAGGAATCGATGATTCCACGGACCGACATGGTGGGCGTAGAAAAAAATACCAGTATTGAAGAAACGCTCAGCACTTTTATCTCGTCAGGATTTTCGAAGTTGCCTGTCTATGAAGAAACCATTGATGACATAGTGGGTGTCATTTTCGCTTATGACCTGTTTAGCAATCCTGAGAACCTGAGCGAAATAATGCGGCCGATTAAATTGGTTCCGGCTTCTCAGAAATCAAAAGATTTGATGTCTGAGTTTCGGAAATCTAACATTTCGGTAGCCGTGGTGATTGACGAGTACGGCGGCACGGCCGGGATGGTCACTATTGAAGATTTGCTGGAAGAAGTGGTGGGTGATATCCAGGATGAGTACGATACTGAAGACGACATTATTAAAAAACTTTCTGCCGATACCTACGTAATTAGTGGGAGCGTAGAAATTGAAGACTTGATGGAAGCCCATCCTGAAATTGCCCTGCCGGCCGATTCTGCACAATACGAAACCATTGCGGGATACATTATTCATTCATTAGGCCGCATTCCTAAAGTAAATGAGGAACTGGTACTGGACGGCTGCAAAATTATTATCAGCAAGGCAACCTCCAGCCGTATTGAAACCGTAAAGCTAATTATCACAGAAGGTTAATTGCCATGTTTGAGTCGTATCCCGATTGGGCGAAGGAGCTTGCCCAAAAATACCTGAGCCGCACCGTCAACCAGTTTATACTGCACGGCAACGTGCACGATATGGTACCGCTAAAAAAGGAAACCCCGCAGTTTATACGGCTAAAAACATTTCTGGCAGAAGAGTTTTTTGGCGCGCGTGACTTTGTAGTGTTTTATGATCGTTCATCGGGCATCTATTTTAGGGATAAGGAAACCCAGAAAGATTTTAATCAAGCCGTGGCCGGGCGCGATTCGCTCCTGGGTACTGAGTACCAAAAAAAGTTGCCAAAAGATCCGGTAGGTGTTTTCTCGCTGCTTGAACAGTACTTTCGCATTCGGCTGGATAATAAAAAAAGTGCTGCGCTTATCATTGATTATGCTGAAACCATTGTGCCCATGAACGAGGCCGGCTCTACTGGCAGCGAAGATCGGACATCGTTGGTGTACTTATCGCGTTGGGCCCACGATCCACTTTTTATGGCGTCTGACTTTACCACCGTATTGATATCCGAAAATCTTGCCGATATCAATAAAACGCTGGTGCAGAATCCGTACACAGACAGCATTAAGATATCCATCCCGGATGAGCAGCAACGTCTCGATTTCATCAATCAAGAAGCGGGTGATCAATTTGATTCGGTTTCGAAAGTGAGCAAAAGAGTGGTAGCGCAGCAGACGGCAGGGTTGAATTTGATTAACCTGCGAAGCATTCTGGCTGATGCCCGCGAAAACAATCGACCCATCACCCACGAGAACCTTTCTGATTCGAAAAAAGAACGGATAGAGGCAGAAGCTTACGGTCTGCTTGAGTTCGTCGATAATGAGTACACGCTCGATAACGTGGCCGGCCATGGAAAAGTGAAAGAACATCTGCGCCATGCGGTTAAGGCGCTGAAATCTGGGCGTCAAGATGTGCTGCCGATGGGCTACCTGATCTGCGGTCCCGTGGGAACAGGTAAAACTTTTTTGGTGACTTGCTTTTCAAACGAGGTGGGTATTCCCATGGTGAAGCTGAAAAATTTTCGCAGCCAGTGGCAGGGTGTAACCGAGGGTAATTTGGAAAAAATATTGGGCCTGCTTAAGGCCATGGCTCCCGTAGCTGTGATGATTGATGAGGCAGATGCCTATCTGGGCGACCGTGACGCGAGCGGCGACAGCGGCGTGTCAAGCCGGGTGTTTTCGCAGATTGCATCATTTATGAGCGATACGCGTAACCGCGGCCGCATCGTTTGGTTTTTAATGACCGCCCGCCCGGATTTGATGCCTGTGGATTTAAAACGCCAGGGCCGAGCAGAAGAGCACCTTCCTCTTTTCCCGCCGCAAACCGAAGAAGACCGACTGGATCTGTTTGAGGCTATGAAGAAGAAAACGGGACTGAAATTGTCTGAAGAATATGTGCCAAAAGTTATTAAAAAGGGCACTAAATCGTTCTCCGGGGCTGATATGGAGGCTGCCCTAACAAGGGCCAAATTTCGTGCTGCTGCTGAAAATGAAACAACTGTTACGCCCGAAATTCTGGACAAAGCACTTAGCGATTTCCTACCGCCTACCTATCCCGAGGAGGTTGAACTGCAGACGCTCAGTGCTGTTATTGAGTGTACTTCTCGAGAGCTTTTGCCAGAGCAGTATCGCGATATGGATCGCGGTGAAATCCTTTCAAAAATTGATGAGTTGAAGTATCGGGTAGGCTAGCGATCTATTTTTACGGTACCGTCGTGCCACGTTAAGGCAAATGTTTTTTCGGGATTCAATTTTACGGCATTTTGCACCCAGTTATTGTCCTGTTCAACACGCACATATCCTTTTTCTAGCGGTGCGCTGGGATTTAACTGCTCCAGCTTGTGACTTAGCATTGACAGTTGCTCTTTCTTTTTCATGGTCAAAATTTGCTGCCGGTGCCTGAGTGCCTCTCTCAGGTTCGTGGTTTTTTCATGGTACGATGCAATCAGGTCTTTCATTTTCAGCAATGCATGCGATTCAACCAGACGTTCTACGCGTTGCTTTTGATCCTGAATCCGATCCTCCACAATTTGCTCAAGGCGTCGGCTGAGATCATCAGCATACATGCGAATTTCGTTGATGTCAGGCGTAGCAAGTATAGCGGCCTGGGTTGGGGTTGCGGCGCGCGCGTCAGCAACAAAGTCCGAGATGCTGAAATCGACTTCATGGCCTACCGCACTGATGGTAGGAATAGAAACGTCGAATAATGCCCGTGCCACGGCTTCCTCATTAAATGGCCAGAGATCCTCGAGCGAGCCGCCGCCACGGCCAATAATAAGCAGGTCAATATTCTTTTCGCGCCCAAACCAATTGATGGCCTTGACCAGTTCGGGGGCGGCATTAACGCCCTGCACGCTGGCATGATGCAGCAGAATGGTAGCCAGCGGCCAGCGCTGCTCAAGCGTGTCGCGGATGTCATGAAATGCAGCGCCCGTGGCTGATGTAATCACCCCAATGCGCATAGGAAATTTAGGCAGCGGTTGTTTGTGCTCCTCTTCAAAAAGCCCTTCATCTTTTAGTTTTGCCTTTAACTTTTCAAAAGCTTCCTGCAGGGCACCCTTGCCGGCTTGTTCAACTGAGCGCACGATAAGCTGGTATTTTCCGTGGGGAGGATAGACTTGAATATCACCGCCGCAAATAATTTGCTGACCATCGGTGAGTTCAGTTTTCATTCGTTGGTTAACACCCCGCCAGATAACGCACGAAATTTGTGCATCTTCATCTTTGAGCGTGAAATAGGTATGCCCACTGCGGCTGGTGGAGGCATTACTTACCTCACCTTCTACTTTGATATCAATAAAATTGCCTTCTAACAAAGTTTTAATTTCACCCGTCAGTTCAGAAACCGAGAGCGTTTTAGGCGTAAATAAATCGGATTGGGACATATATTAAGGTTTCGATTCTTAAGGGCTTGTTATCTATACCATTCTGGTTTTGGCCGCCGCAGATAATTAATGATGTGAAAACAGCCGGTGCGGAGTTATAAAAATCATTCGAAAAAACGTATATTCACCAGCAAAAATAAGAAAAGTTTGTATGAGTCTTACGCCCGATTTACTACTTCAAAATGTGAAGCTTGTCAGTTCCAGCCAATCCGCCGATAAACCGGTTAACCTGCGAATAAAAGGTGGGAAAATTACTGAAATTGGTGATGATCTGATCCCCAACGAAGATGAGCAAGTGTATGATGCTGATGGTGCATTTTGTTCACCAGGGTGGATGGATATGCACGTCCATTTGCGGGAGCCGGGCTACGAACATAAAGAAACGATCGAAACCGGTTGCCGGGCAGCTGCCTTTGGAGGTTTTACAGAAGTAGCGTGTATGCCCAATACCAGCCCACCCATTCACACCCGTGATGTAGTTGAATTTATTAAGTCGAAGGCGCAAAAACTGCCAGTTGAGGTTCATCCAATCGGGTGCGTATCTAAGAATCGGGCGGGCAAAGCCATTGCCGAAATGGCCGACATGCAGGAGGGCGGCGCGGTGGCCTTCAGTGATGATGGCGATCCCGTATTCAATTCACAGCTGATGCGTGTGGCACTTGAATACTCGTCAATGCTGAATATGCCCATCATTAATCACGAAGAAGATTTGAAGCTTTCGCGTCCCGGACACATGCACGAGGGCGAAGTGTCTACCCGCCTTGGGCTTGACGGCACCCCCGGAATTGCTGAAGAAGTGATGATTGCCCGCGATATTCTGTTGGCCGAGTTTACCGGGGGACACGTGCATGTAGCGCACATCAGTACGGCTAAAGCGGTTGATTTGGTGCGGCAGGCCAAGGCTGACGGCATCAATGTTACCACCGAGGTGTGCGCACATCATTTTGATTTAACGGACAAAGAGATTGAGCGGCAGAATTTTAATACCAACTTTAAAATGCATCCGCCGCTGCGCACCCAGACCGATGTTGACGCGATGATTGAAGGCCTCGCTGACGGTACTATTGATGCTATTTGCACCGATCACGCTCCGCATGCCATCGAAGAAAAGGAAGTGGAATTTTTGTATGCACCCAACGGCATCATCGGTTTGGAAACTGCATGGCCAGTGACGGTAAAGTGTCTGCTCAAGTCGGGGGCAATGAACCTGCAGGATATTTTGCAAAAGATGATCGATAAGCCGCGGGAGATATTAAACATCGACATACCAGAAATAAAAGAGGGCGAAGCGGCGAATCTTACGATTTTCAATACCGACGAAACATGGACGTTTGATGAGCAGCAAGTGCGATCAAAATCGAAAAACTCACCTTATCTAGGCACTAAAATGAGCGGCCGTGCCCAAGCCATCTACAATAAAAACCAATTTGTAGAAAATTCGGTATCTGTGCAGAATTAATCGGCTGCCGCGCTCGTTATTGAGGAAAAATTCGCTACCACTCACTAGTTTGTTTATGGCCCACAGATCAATTGTTGCCTTGCTTGTGTTGATGCTTTGCCAAGCATCTATGTCGGCCTCAGTTTTCGCGCAACCCGACTTTGATCAAATTCCGGATTCCCTTTTGCCGAAGATCAGTATTCGGCCAATCCAGAAGCTCCATTCCTGTACTCACTTAAAAAGCTCGATGTATCCTTCGAAGAAACCGATCAGTCCATTGTAGCGGTACTGCGCTACCACGTACGGGTCAAAATATTTGATTCCTCTGTGCAGCAAGCCTCGGTGGTAGGTATTCCATACTATTTTGATGACAATATTGAGCAGGTGCAGAATATTCGAGGAGCAACCTGGCTGAACCCGCAACGTAAAGTTGAGTTGTCAGCCGAAGAGGTACGCACTATCAATATAAATTCGCGCTATAATGTCAAGGAGTTTACGATGCCGGCGGTTACAGACGGCTCCGTGATTGAGTATGCCTACACTATCCGCCGCCGTTATATTGAAGAACTGCCGGATTTTTATCTGTCACATCAAGTGCCAACGCAGCGCGCAGAAGTTTCTATCACATACCCACGTTACCTGCGGTATAGTGGTGTGGTGGAAAACTACCGGGGGAAGGTGCGTAAATTTAATGATCAGCGAGTGCCCGAAAGTGACGCACCCAAAATTTATACCTTCCCGCAGCCCGACCCCGTAGTTACGGAAACGTGGCTGGCCACGGACATTCCCCCCATTCAGGACGCAGCTTATGTTACCTCGCTTGATGATTACCGCGGAAAAATAAAATTTCAGCTGAGTGAATTTGGTATACCGCGGCAAACGCTTGAAAACAGCTGGGAATTTGTGGTGGCCGAACTCAGGCGCAAACAGCAAATTAATGCTCGCGTTAATACATACTCTAAAGCTCAGCAAATAGGTGAAAGCATCGCCCGCGAATTTGATTCAAAACAAGCCATGCAGGACAGCATTTTTGCCTATCTAAATGGAGTGGCTAATTATTCCGGTTCAAATGCCC
>NNSL01000171.1 GCA_003123965.1 Balneolaceae bacterium SMO_bin1 | reverse complement strand
GGCCAGCCATAATTTTTGTTTTCTTCAATCTTATTTAGTTCATCGCCGCCTCGGGGCCCGTGATCCGTAGACCAAAGCACTCCCGTTTTATCTAATGTAATTCCTTGCGGATTTCTTATGCCTGAGGCAATTATCCGGCTTTCACGGGTATTCAAATCAAGGCTTACAATTTTGCCATAATCGCTCGAGGGATCTTGGGAAACCGCTGCCGGGCCGTACATGCCGTCCCAGTGGTAATCACCATTGCCTATAAATATTGTTGATGGTTCACGAAATACCATACGTCCTCCGGCAACACCTCCTTCTAAAGCAAGACGCATACTTTTTAAGGGGTAGGCAGGGTTTAGAACGGTACAGAATATTCCAGTCTTCGCTGCGGGCTGATACCTCTTTTATTGATTTAATAGCGGCGTCAAGGGGGAGTATTGCTACTGTATTCTGAAAACAATTCAGGTCGCCATTAAACTCGGTGTACGATATTGCAAGTCCACGGTGGGTATCCGATTCATAAAAAAGAATATCATTATACCGATACATTGGGAAAACATGGGTCAGGTTTTTGAACTCCTCTGATTCCGCTGCGCGTTTATAAGCCGAAAAGCCATAGTCGGGAACCTTTATATCGGTTTTGGTAACATCATCTGCAGAACGGCTCGAAAATATTTGCCCATCATAACTGATCAACAGTACGTCATCGTTAAATGAAGTAAGTCCGCCTCCTGATCCCGCGCGAGTCATATAGCTTCTTAAGTCGGTTTCAGTTTTATAGAGTCGCAGTAAAATTGAATCATAAAATTGTGGAGGAGGGATTTGCGCTTTTTCAAAATGGCGGCCAAATAGGTTGAGTTCAACCCTGCGGAAAAACCCGTAGGTAGTTAATTCATGTAACCCCACCAAATATCCGCTGAAAACCAGAATAAAAACGACAGCGGCACTTACTGCCGATAATATGTACTTAAATTTTGAACCCATTATTAGATACCAACGTTTAGATATTGTGATTTTAGCAGCGGTAATATTACTGCATCAAAAGCCTCTCGTAATAAGTATTAACAATAGTTGTGCCAGCTATTGATAACACATCATAAATATTGGCAGGGCGGGTACACTATATCTTGGGAGTACGGGTATATGACCTTGAAACGGCTCAAAATGGTGATGTATAAATATTTAGCCCACAGAAAATGGCTGCTGCTTATATTTACCTAAACAAGCTTGTGTAAAATTTACTTGGTCACCTCTCTAACAACACGTAACCGTTTGTTAATAAGGCTGTAAGCTTGCATTTATAGCTCATACAATAAATTTAAAGCTGTGTAAATAATTTTTTTGCGGCTTGGCATACTTATTGATCTAGTAAATAGTGAATTGAAAGTGCAATCGGGCCAACAATTCTAATAGTTATAGGAACGCTCAGGGGTTGAGTTATTTCGCAGATCAAAAAAATATTCTTGATTACACTCCGGCGCTTCAAAAAAACAACTAAGCCTTAAAAATGGGGTGCCATTTATGAAAGCAGTAATTCTTGCCGGCGGTTACGGAACGCGATTGAGCGAAGAAACCTACATCAAGCCTAAGCCCATGGTAGAGATTGGAGAATATCCCATTCTGTGGCATATCATGAAAATATACTCCTTCCACGGCATCAATGAGTTTGTGGTTTGCTGTGGGTATAAGGGCACAATGATTAAAGATTATTTCGCCAACTATTATCTGCATCGGTCTGATGTAACTTTTGATATGCGTGCAAACCAAATGCACGTGCATCAAAATGATGTTGAGCCATGGAAAATAACGCTGGTAGATACGGGTGATGGCACCATGACCGGAGGGCGGTTAAAGCAGGTGAAAGAATATGTCGGTGACGAAACCTTTTGTATGACCTACGGCGATGGAGTTAGCGATGTTGATATCAACGAGCTTGTACGTTTTCATCAGGCAGAGGGCGGGCTGGCTACCTTAACAGCTGTACGTGAACCTGGGCGGTTTGGTGTATTCCATCTGGAAGATGATGATGTGCAGATCAATTCATTCCACGAAAAGCCGATGGGAGCCGGTGCCTGGATCAACGGTGGGTTTTTTGTGCTTGAACCAGAAGTAATTGACTATATAAACGGAGATGAAACTGTGTGGGAACATGAACCACTGCGAAACCTGGCGCGAAAGGGGCAACTTTCGGCCTACAAGCACACTGGTTTTTGGCAGCCTATGGATACCCTGCGCGATAAAAGGGTCCTTGAAGATATGTGGAAATCAGAAGATCCGGCTTGGAAAATATGGGATCGGCCTAAAGTAAACGGCCAGCCCGATATATATACTGAAAAAGGTGGCAAGGTTAAGTTCTAGTACAAAAAATCAAAATCAGGAAAAAGCCTGCAGTATGAATAAAATAATTGTAACTGGCGCCCGAGGATTTATCGGCAGACACACGCTCCCATTCTTAGAGAAGCTGGGATTTGAAGTTCACGCTATAACATCTAAAGAAATTGAGGCGCAATCCCAAAATGGAAAAGGGCCAACATGGCATAAGGTCAATATTCTTGATGCAAAGGAGGTAGATGTATTGTGTGAAAATGTAGGTGCTAGTCATTTATTGCACCTTGCGTGGTACGATAACCCCCGCGACCGCATGACCTCTGAAAGGAATATAGAATGGGTTGAAGCAACCTTGCACCTGGCGCGAAAATTTTCTGAGAACGGAGGTAAACGTTTTGTAATGGGCGGTAGCTGCACCGAATATGACTGGAAATTTGGGTACTGTAACGAATCTGTTACGCCAACTAACCCGCAATCTATTTATGGAGAGTGCAAACTGGCCGTCCACAAAATTCTTGAAAAATATTCAACCCAAATAGGGCTTAGCTACGCTTCTGGCAGAACATTTTTTGTATACGGGCCGCATGAAGCCGAAAGCCGTTTGGTGGCGTACGCAATTCGCTGCCTGCTGATGAAGCAAGAGGCCAAAATGTCGCATGGAAATCAGATGCGGGATTACTTACATGTAGTTGATGTTGCTGATGCGCTGGTTAAGCTACTGGTGAGTGACATATCGGGAGCAGTGAATATTGGATCGGGACGAGCCGTGAAATTACGCGAAATTGTGGATATGGCCGGGGAAAAGCTAAATGCCTTACACCTGCTGGCCTACGGTCCTGTTGAAAGCATATTTGATTCTCCCGTTGTGATGGCAGATAACTCCAGGCTTCGCAACGAGCTTGAATGGGTCCCTAAATTTGATCTGGAAGAAGGTATAGAAGACACTATAAAATGGTGGCAAAAAGAACTTGAAATTACAGCAGCTTAATCAAAACAATCTAAATACGTTGAACCATGATTTGCATATTAGGAACGGGCATGGCAGGCTTCGGGGCCGCTTATAGACTGCGTCAGCAGGGAGTAAATGAAGAAATTTGTTTGTATGATAAAAATCCCTACATCGGAGGGCATACAGCATCATTCAAAACAGATGACGGCTTTATTTTTGATGATGGACCGCACATTTCGTTTACCGAAGATGAGCGCATCCAAAAACTCTTGGCTGATAACGTCGATCAAGAGTATGAAACGGTAAAGGCCGTAGTGAATAATTACTGGAAAGGCCACTGGATAAAGCACCCTGCTCAATGCAATTTGTACGGTCTTCCAGGCGATCTGATTGTTGATGTACTAAAAGATTTTATTGAGGCTAAACACCGAACTAACGGCCACGTTACCAATTATAAGGAGTGGCTGTACGCCAAGTTTGGGAAAACCTTTGCCGAAACTTTTCCGATGGTGTATGGAAAAAAATACCATACGGTTGATGCAGAGAATATGGATATCGACTGGCTGGGGCCGAGGCTTTATCAACCGGATTTAAAAGAAGTGCTGGAAGGAGCTCTAAAACCCTCTACGCCCGATGTACACTATATTGATAAATTTCGATACCCCACTGAAGACGGATTTGCAGGCTATCTGAATAAGTTTACCCAGTTGGCCGAAATTAAACTGGACCACAAGGTCACCAGCATTGATGCCAAGAATAGGCGTATTCGATTTGGCAACGGAAAGGAGATGGTCTACGATGAAGTGATTTCGTCCATTCCACTGCCTGAACTCACGACTAATATCATAGAAAATGTACCACCGGAAGTGGTTGAAGCAGGGAATAAATTGGCCTGCACCAGCTGTATTATTGTAAATGTGGGTATTGACCGAGAAGATATTACGGATGCTATATGGACGTATTTTTATGATACTGATATCATTTTTACGCGTCTCAGTTTCCCGTATCAAATGTCGCCCAAAACAGTGCCCCCCGGCTGCGGAAGTATTCAGGCAGAAATTTACTTCTCCGATAAATACCGACCTGTTGACCGCACTCCGCAAGAATGTATCGACCCGGTTATTGCTGATTTAAAACGTTGCGGCTTGCTTAAAGAAGATGACAATATTATCCATACAAGCACCCAATTTATAAAATATGCAAACGTCATATTTGACTTAGACCGCCAGCAAGCGGTACAAACAGTCCATGATTACTTAGACGAAGTTGGCATTCGATACTGCGGGCGATACGGCGATTGGGGCTATATATGGACAGACGAGGCGTTCAAAAGCGGTGAGAATGCTGCCCAGAAAATGGTTGATCATACAATAGTGAGTAAAAGTAAAATTTAACGTATCAACATTACCAAAAATGGATACTACAATAAAAAAGGAACCATTTGTCAGTGTGTTAACACCCGTTTACAACGGCCAGAAGTATCTCGAAAAGTGCATACAGAGTGTTCTTGAGCAGACTTATCAAAGCTGGGAGTACGTTCTTATTAACAACAAAAGCACCGACAATAGCTTGCAGATAATGGAGAAATATGCAGCACTGGATGATCGCATACGAATCCATAATAACGAGGAGTTTCTGTCAGTGGTTGATAACCACAACCATGCCTTCTACCAAATGTCACCAGAAAGCAAGTACTGCAAAGTGGTACACACTGACGATTGGCTTTTCCCGGACTGTATCACGAAAATGGTTGAGGTTGCAGAGCAACATCCCAGCGTGGGTATTGTAAGTTCCTATCGGTTGGATGGTTCTGAGAGCAGTACTAAAGTGGGCCTGGATGGTTTAGGCTATCCCAGCACCTTTAATTCCGGGAAAGAAATAGCACGAAAATATCTATTGAGAGGCACCTCGTATTTCGGATCACCCTCATCGCTGCTTATGCGCTGCGACTTAATTCGCAGCCGTGATAAAGTGTACGAAGATTCACATTTGGCTACCGATACAGCGGCATGCCTGGATTTGCTGCAAGAGTCAGATTTTGGCTTCGTTCACCAAGTACTCACCTTTACGCGGCATCATGAAAAAAGTGTGACGAATACAATGGTTAAAGAGGATTTTTCATTTATCCATGCCATAATTTTTTCGCAGTTGAAATATGGGCCTGTTTTTTTGAGTGAAGAGGAACACCATGAGCGGCTGCAATGTAAGCTAAATATGTTTTACATCTTGCTGGCAAGAAATCTGATGGAAAACCGATCTTTAAAAACCTACAGGAAGCAAAAACAAATTCTGGATACGCTGGGGTTTGACTTCGAAAGAACAAGTTTTGCTAAAAACCTAGCAAGAGAACTGGTGCTGCAAGCAGTACGTGGGGCCGGACTTGAGTTTAAGAATTGAGCCAATGAAAATTAATGTGCTAATATCGACTATTGATGAGGGTATTGACAAGGTGAAAAATGTCGTACTCAGTCCCCGAAACTATGTTAGTTACATTATTTCTCACCAGTATACAGATGCATATTACAAGTATACACCCAGAGAATTACAGCGTCCAGATGTGCAAGTATCACATATTGAGGGTTCCGGGGTGGCAAAGTCGCGGAATCATGCCATTCAATTGGCCGACGGTGATATTGGTTTGTTTTCTGATGACGATGTTACATACCGACATTCTGATATTGATCTTCTTAAAAAGACGTTCCTTGAAAACAGTCAGGTTGATGTAGCAGTCTTTAAAATACGAACACCACCGGGTGAACCAGAATATAGATCATACCCTGACAAAATTATTGAGTATAAGAAGGCGCCAGAAGTGGGAACTGTGCAAGTAGCATTTGATATTCCCGCAATTAAAGAGAAAAACATCTGGTTTGATGAGCGCTTTGGAGCAGGTCGCCCGCTGCTTATTTGTAACGATGAACGCCTATTTTTACACGACTGTATTGAAGCTGGGCTGAAAGTGGTGTATTTCCCGGAATATGTGGTTGAGCATCCCTACGAAAGCACCATCAAAACCATTCCCAAGTATGATATTCGAAAAAATTGGACCACCGGTGGCATCGATTGCCGAATAAACGGACCCGTCGCACTTTTAAAAGCACTGCTGGGCACAATTAAAATAATCCCGGATTTATTCAGGCATCGGGTGAATCCGTTCACCTACTTTTATCAACGTATTTCTGCTGTTGTATATGTTTTGAGTACAAATAAGGCTGAGAAAAAGAAATCACAGAATCGCAGAGTTTTGACCAAGGAGCAATTGTGATGGAAAGTCGAAAAAAAATACTAATTGTCAGCAGTTCCTTTTACCCGACCAATTCGCCGCGCTCGCTGCGTACAACAGAACTCGTAAAAGAATTTGCCCGGCGCGGGCATGATGTTACGCTGCT
>NNSL01000394.1 GCA_003123965.1 Balneolaceae bacterium SMO_bin1 | reverse complement strand
AAGTTTCTTCCAGCAAATCTTCGTGGCGGGCGCGACCCATCACCCATATGAATAATACTCGTGAATAACCCCGGGTAAAAAGGTTCAATGCCCAAGAAGGTATATGAAGTATCGCTGCCGAAATAGGTGCCCAGGGCTAACCAAGTGAGCGATACACCAATGCTGCCGGCCATGGTAGGTAATACCCATTGTTTTTTGAGGGTAAACAGCCGCAGGTAAACGCCCATCACAGGAATGAGCAGGCCGGGAATCATCACCGAACCAATAACGTACCAAAGATCAATAACGCTGGGATAAATGATGATAAGCAGAATGCCCAGCACCGCCGCAATTAGTACGCTGATGCGCGTGAGCCGGTTGCTCGGCGTGTTTGGAAATAGCTTTACGAGCAGATCTCGGCCCAGCGTTTGCCCGGAAAGAAACAGGTAGCTGTCCAGCGTGGACATAATGGTAGCCAAAATGGCCACAAAGAAAATGCCCTTAATACCAATAGGCAAAATCTCATTGGCCATGTACGGATACACCATAATAGGTTCCGAAAGGTTGCCGCCTAAAATGGCCCAGCCGTACATACCGCTGAAAATGGTGAGGAAATCAAAGGCAGACCAGAGAATGATAGAAATTACAATGCCTTTTTGGGCTGTTTTGGGTGATTCGGCTGCGGCAGCACGCTGGTGAAAGCTGGGATCAACGAATGTCCAAAGGGCGATAAAAAACCAGACCAGAATGTATTGAATGCTTTGCCCGCCTGATACGTCACGGAACGCCTCGGGCACCGAGCCCCAGAGCGTGCCCAGCGAGCCAAAATCGGCGTACGCAAAGCCAAGGAGCAGCACAAAGCCCACAAACATTAAGATCACCTGCAGCATATCAGTGCGAATTACGGCGCTAAATCCCCCGAATGAGATATAGAACACAGAAAACAGTGCTACGGCTGTAGCGTAGAAAAGCATACTGCCAGATCCGCCCGTAAGGTATTGAAACAGAAGACCCAGCATGAGAATATACGGGGCGGGGCTGACGAGCACGAAAATGGGCAGTGCCGAAAACCGGCCGGCTTTATCGCCGTAGAAATTGGCCACGGCCTCGGGAATAGTCAACGCTTTGTTCATCCGGATTTTGCCCGCCAGCAGCCACGCAAAAAGAGCCGAAAATACGTAAAAAGGGAAGCCCAGAATCAGCCAGGTTGATATGCCGTTTTGATAGCTGTATTCACCAATCCCTAGAATACCGCCATACCATGTTGAAACCAGTGTGGCAACAAATGCGGGAAGCGTCATCTTTCGACCCGAGAGCAAAAACTCTTCTTCATCCTGCGACTCCCAGCTTTTTTTCCACCCAAAGTAGAGCAGCAGCGCAAAGTAGCAAAGAACAAGAGCCCAGTCGAGTAGCGTAAAATCGAGATCGAATTGCATTAATACAGATTCGGTGATGAAAAATTAAGTGTGAGCAATAAATAGCAGTAAATCACCGGACGCATGGCTGATTTGTACCGGCGACTCCGTAACTGTATTAGACGAGCCGTCGCGGATGCCGTTTTCAATACTTTCATCATTCAGAGGATATTTGAGTCCATGTGTAGTAATACCGCTTACCTTTCCAGATAAGGGAAACAGCGATATTGGGGTATCAATTTCTATTTCTTTTGAAAACTCTTTAGGCAGCAGCTGGGTTGAGCCGAAATCATCACGAAAAAGAAGCGATTCAAACAAGCTGTTAAACTGCTTGAGCACAGAGAGGTTCTTAAGTGTGTGATCAAGCCGAAGGCCCGTTGCGCCCAAAACGGTTACACTGCTGGCTTCCTTGGTATGAGCCAGCTGGAGCGCTTTTTCGAGGTCATTGGCGTATTGGCTGGGTTTATATATGACCTTAAGACTATCGGCCTCTTTTTTTTGGTAGCTGTCAAGATCTCCGATAACAATGTCGGGTCGGTGCCCCAACGAGCGCGCTATGTTTGCTCCACCGTCGGCAGCAATAAAGAAGTCAGCCTGTTGCAGTGCCTCCTCAAGCAGCGGTTCGGATGGGGCACGCCCATTACAGAGAATTAAAATATTCATTACTCAAAAAGCCGTTCTGATTATCTGTGCCGTTAAATATACATGAAAACTGACCAAGTGGGAACCCTGAAAAAATTATTGCTTTATTCCATGCTATACCCCATTTTAGTAAGCTTATTTTTCAGCCAATATCGGCCATTGTTATGTTTAAAGAGCTTATTAAAGAGTTAAAATCGCACAAAGTAGTTGGGGTGTATTCGCATATTCGCCCCGATGGTGATTGCATTGGCGCACAGGTAGCCATGTGCAAATGGCTCGAAAAAAACGGTATCAAAGCATATGCATTTAATGACGACCAGGTATCGCTGAATTTGAAGTGGCTCACGGATATGTATCCAATACAGGAGCCCGATGAAAAAAGCCTGAAACGCTGCGATGCTTTTCTGCTGCTCGACGGCAATTCGCCGGCGCGCTTTGGCAGCTACGCGGAGTATATGAAGGATGATCCCAAGCCCAGCTATATGATTGATCATCACCCCGACCCGCAAAATGGATTTGATATTACCATCTCCAAAGAAAAGGCATCCTCAACCTGCGAGCTTATCTATCATTTGTATGAAGAGGATGACATTAGTCTGATGGACAAAGAAGCCGCCATGGCGCTTTATACCGGCATTTTAACCGACACGGGATCGCTGCAGTACGACAGCGTAACTCCGGGCACGATGAACACGGCATCAGAACTGCTGCGTATTGGCGATTTCCGCCCGAATGTAGTAGCCGAGAAAGTGTTTTCGAATAAGTCGCTAAACCAGCTGCACCTGCTCAGTATGGCTATGAGCACCATTGAATTATTCGAGAACAATCAAATTGCCATCATGTACGTTACAGAAGAAATGCTCGAAGAAACCAATACCACCAACGATGATTGCGAAGGGTTTGTAGCCTACCCGCTTAGCGTTACCGGCATTAAGGCCGCCGTGCTGTTTAAGGCGTTGGGTGATGGCGTAAAAATGAGCCTTCGCTCAAAAAGTGATGTGGACGTAAACAAATGGGCCCGAAAGATTGGCGGAGGAGGCCACAAGAAAGCCTCGGGTGCATGGCATCCCGGACCGTTGGAAAAAACCATCGAAGAAGTGGTGGCTGTTGGCGCCGAGCAACTTGCAAAAGCTGAAGCCACATAACCGAATTTTTTACGATATTCGGCTAAAATTCTTGTTGATGCTGTTATGATACGTAACCATTTCCTCCCGTTGTACCTTTTTTCATTAATTTTTTTTGTAGCCTGCACTCAGGGCCAGTCATCTGAGCAAAACGAATCGTCCCCTGCATTAACTGTTGCCGATACCACGCAGGCTGATACCCTTGTTGAATCGAATAACCAGCTGGAGCGCGATACGGATTCGGCGCTGTACCAGGGGCGCCGAAATGCCATTACCCGTGCGGTGCAGGAGGTAAGCCCGGCTGTAGTAAGTATCACAGCAACGGAGGTCGTGGAGACGAATCGTCAGCAAGAAATGTTTCGCCGATTCTTCAACCTGCCAAGCGAACAGGAATATACAAGCATGGGATCGGGTTTTATTATCAGCAGTGACGGGCTGGTGGTTACCAATGAGCACGTTGCGGATGCCAATGCAAAGAAAATCATGGTTTCAATGATGGACAGCTCGCAGTACGAAGCTGAGATTGTAGGCACCGATGAGCTGGCCGATTTAGCCCTTCTCAGGATTAAGGCCGACCGTTCATTTCCTACGGTTGAATTTGGCGATTCGGAGGACGTAATGGTTGGAGAATGGGCGTTGGCAATTGGGAATCCGTTTGGACTTTTTAAATCAGCACAGCCATCGGTAACGGTCGGCGTAGTTAGTGCCTTGCATCGGGATTTTAGGCCCAATCCCAATGAGCCTCGTGTATATATTGACATGATTCAGACGGATGCTGCTATTAACAGTGGAAACTCCGGTGGCCCGTTGGTAGATAGCCGGGGACGCGTGATTGGTGTTAATACCTTTATTTTTACAGGCGGCACCAGTGCTGGATTTGTGGGCCTTGGTTTTGCTATTCCAAGTAATCGCGTGCAGAAAATCATAAATCAGCTTGCCGCCACCGGTGAAGTAAAAACCGAGTACGATTTGGGCATGGAAACTACCCCCATGACACCCCGGCTGGTGCGTCAAAATAATTTGCCATACGTAATGGGGTTATTTGTAAACAGCATCAACCGCGACGGTCCGGCATACGAAGGCGGTATTCGTCCCGGTGATGTACTTGTGCGTATTGGCAATGAACGGGTACAAAGCCAAATGCATGCCCAGGCCTTGTTTCGTGAATATTCGGTGGGTGATTCACTGCAGATACAGCTTATTAGAAATAACAAGCTGTATGAAGCAGAGATAAAACTACGCTCAAAAGTGAGTGAAGATTAATCTCCACTTTTCTTTCGGTTTAAGAATTTTTCAACGCGCTGATGATGTCGTTCGTCTTCCCAAAATTGAGCAAATGGTTTAAGTTCTTGTTCAATAGCTTTCCAGCGAGCCTCCGCCAGTCTAAGCGCCCCTTTTTTTAGCGCCGATATGTAATCGCGACCGTTGTGGCACAGCGATTCGGCCCATTCTTTTGTTGCATCTTCCAGCGTTTCGGCCGGCTCCCTGCGATCGATTAGCTTATGGCTCAGCGCCGTTTCGGAATCAATAACGGCAGCTTCGGCCAGCCAGCGCAGTGCAGTAGATCGTCCTACGCGTTCAACAAGCCGGGTAAGCCCGCCCCAGCCCGGCGGCAGATAAAACTTACCTTGGGTAAAACCAAACGTAGATTGTTCTCCCGCAATGCGAAAGTCGAATGCCAGCATAATTTCGCAGCCGCCCCCGTACGCCGGGCCGTTGATACAGGCGATGGTCCAGCAGGGCAGGGTTTCGAGGCGTTCCAGGATAGTGGTCATCCGCTTGGCCATGGGTCGTGCTTCTTTGGCTGTTTTTATGGTATGAAATTCCTGTAGGTCGCCGCCGGATATAAAAGCGGTTGGGGTACCCTTTAAAATAAGGCAGCGGATATCGTCAGAAGCCTCAATTTTTGAAAGCAGCGATTCAAGCTGGTCCATCACGGCGAAGTTGACGGCATTATGCGCCTCCGGCCGATTGATAGTAGCGGTAATAGTGTGGCTCTGGCGGGAAACTTTTAAAACGGACATGGTAGGATACAGGTTGAGAACAAAATTAAGATCTTGTACAGGAGGTATAAGGAAGTTCGAGTGTAAGGAGGTAATCTACTTTCAAGTGACCTTTATGTCTTTATCCCCTTTATACTTAAATCAAATATCCTCGATCTCGTAGTTGATTTCTTTCTTTTGGGTCTCCTGTATCAGCCATTGCTGGTAGGCCTCATTCCCTTCCTGCTCAGAAAGCTGCAACGAAATAATACATGGGCAATCATAGCTGTGCAGTTCTTTAACGCGTTCGGTGAGCTCTTTAACGTTATGGTATGGGGTTTTGGCGATAAGAATGCACTCGTTAGCTTCCTGGATTTCACCTTCCCAGCGATAGATCGATTCCATGCCGTCAATAATGTTAACGCAGGCCGTCAGTTGTTCTTCAACCAAGGTTTTGCCAATGGAGCGTGCCTCTTTTTTATCTTTTGTGGTGATATAAACAAGCCGTAAGTTATTAAACATGGCAGTGCAATTTTATGATTTATGATGGTGTTACAAAGGTATGAAAAAGATCACTTCCGTTCATGCCGGGAAATTATATACAACCTGCAGTGAATCTTGTTGAATGCGGCGCAAAAAAACCGTATTTTTTGTGGCTTTGAAAATTCACTTTCAAATCATTACTGCGAGAGTGGCGGAATTGGTAGACGCGCTAGATTTAGGATCTAGTGCCTTTTAAGGCGTGTGGGTTCGAGTCCCTCCTCTCGTACTATGCAAATCATGTAGTTTTAATTAACCTATTACCGGAGTAATTACGTGGAAATATCCGTACAAGACAACAGTTCAGTAAATAAAGAGATCATCATTACTGCCAACCGTGAAGATCTCGAACCGAAGTTCAACGAAGCCTACAAGAAGTATAAGAAGCAAATTCAGATGCCGGGCTTTCGACAAGGAAAGGTTCCCATCAACATTATTCGCAAGCGATTTGGTGATGAAATTGAACAGGAAGAGGTTAATAAATATGTTCAGGAAGTTTTTGAAAACGAAGTAATTCCCGAGTATGAGCCGGTCGGCGAACCTGAAATGCTGGACCTTACCTGGGAAGACGACAAGCTTGAAGCCAAGTTTAAAGTGGGCATGCGTCCTGAATTTGAACTGGCTGACCTCGAAAAAGTTACTGTTGACCGTTTGGTGCACGATGTAAGTGATGAAGAAGTGCAGGAAGAACTGGATCGCGTGCGGGAGCAGGAAGGCAACTGGGAAGAAGTGGAAGAACCCATCACCGAAGAAAGTAAAGTTACTGTAGATGCCGTGCATTTGGATGATGACGGCGAACCCATTGAAGAAGAAACAGACGAAGATCAGGTAATTGACCTTCGCAAAGATGAATTTGCGCAATTTCAGGACGATCTGCTTGGCAAGGAAGTCGGCGATATCATTAACGTTGAAGTGGGCGAAGAAGACGACCAAGCCGGGTTTAAGCTAATGATTAAGAAAGTTGAAAAATTGCATCCAGCTAAGCTTACCGATGCGTTTGCCAAAGAGCAAACCGACGGGGAAGCCAAAAATGTTGACGAATAT
>NNSL01000465.1 GCA_003123965.1 Balneolaceae bacterium SMO_bin1 | reverse complement strand
TGGTGAGCTGCACAGTGCCTTCATACCATACTCCTTTCCCATTGACTACAGTAATCTTATCACCCTCGCGGTAGCGCAATGCTTTAGATGCATGAATGGCTTCCTGGCCGGTTAATTCAATAACCTGATCATGAATTTGAGAAGGCGGGGCATAAAAAATATTCATGGTTCACTTATTTTTAGCAATAAGTACAAAGCACCTAATTTGAACGCGTGCTTTTCCGTCCGTACGGTTCCCCAGGCTGAAATTCTGTCTTTCCTGTTTCAAGCATCATTTTTACATAAGGGCGGCACATTTGGCAGCCACAACTGCACATGCCATGATCTTGCAAGGTTTCAACCGAATCGATCTTGTTCTTTTTGGCATATTCCTTGAGCATTTCAAAGCTGCTATCGTGACAAATGCACTTGGTTACTTGCGCCATTTTCTACTGCTTAAAATGTTTACCCAGCTTTAGGCCCTGTCCCTGGTAATTGCTTTCAATATCCGAACCGTAAATAAATTCCGGCACTTCGGTATTATGCTCAAACTTCATGCTGCAGAATGTCTGCCCATCCTCAATAAGAAACGGCACATCGTGCGAGCGTACTTCTAGCACTGCCCGGGCGCCTTTATCTTCAACCGTTCCGCCGAAACCGCTGTCGAAAAAACCGGCATAGTGCGTACGCAATTCGCCTGAACCTGTATCATAAGCTATCATTTCGGCAGCCAAATGCGGCGGAATGCGGCACCGTTCTTTCGATGCAAAAATGTAGAACGCTTCCGGTTCTAAAATCAAATGATCATCATCTCGGGCGTAAATTGGCTCCCAAAAATCTTCCACGCTATAATGATTTACATTATCCAGATCAATGATATCGCGGTGTTTTTTTGCCTTATACCCCACCAGGCGATTTTCATCACCGTGCAGGTTTACACTCATAAAAAGGCCGTTTTTCACTTTCACTTTGTCCAGCCGCAGCCGCGAACCATCGCCGTTGAATAAAAGCGGGTCGGCATCGTGCAGGCGTAAAATATCTTGATCGGAAAGCTCGGTATGCCCGTGACGAATCCGTAGCTGGTTTAACCGCTGGCCGGTGCGCACTCGTATGGGGAATGACTTAGGGACGACCTCGAGATACATTTTACCGCGATATCCCGGGCGAATTTCCTCAAATCTATGCGAATAGTCGGTTACTACGCGTGTAAAAATATCGAGCCGGCCGGTTGTACTTTTTGGGTTTGCCTTGGCCGACAGATGCTCTTCGGATACCACCCGTGGCGTTCCCCCATCGTCATCACCATTAAAAAGCGGCTTTTGGGATGATATATGGCGCGGCAGCTGCAATTCTTCAAGCAGGGGAATAATATATACGCAATTGGGTTCCAGCACCGCTCCGTCTTCAATGGAAAAATCGTACTGGCGAAGTTTATCCAGTTTATCCTGCACCGATTCATCTTCCGGCAAAAAACTACTGCGCACGCGCCAGGCTTTTTCCCCGAGCCGTAAATCAATAGAATTGGGTTGAAATTGATTGTCCTGAATAGGATACCCTTCTTTTCCGCGCAGTACACCTGCCTGGTTCAGCAATTTCAATTTTTGAACCGGCAAAATGCCTTTGGTTCGAAGGTAAACGTCGTTAGTGGTTTTAGTCATGCTCGACTCGTCGCTAATCACGTGTTGGTAGAATTATGAGTATCAAATTGAAGTTTGGCTACTTTGTTGGGTCTGCACCGGCCATTTCATGAATTTTGTTCCATTCGGCTTCGGTTACCGGAGTGATGGATAATCGAAAGCGGTTCAGAAGTACCATATCCTGCAATTCAGGTTCTTTTTTAATGGCATCGCGGGTTACCGGCTCATCAAACTTCTGCAAAAATTTCACATCAACAAGGTGCCAGGTAGGATCTTCCTCACTGCTTTTTTCATCAAAATATTCCGATTCGGGATCAAACTGCGTGGGGTCGGGATAGGGCTCGCTGGCTACCTCCATGGTACCTGCTATAACCGGCGGACGAACATTTGAGTGATAAAACAGCACTTTGTCACCCACGTTCATGTCGTCGCGCATGGTGTTACGGGCTTCGTAATTGCGGATTCCATCCCACGGTTCACTGTCGGTTTCCTTCAGGTCATCAATGCTGAAAACATACGGTTCTGATTTCATCAGCCAGTATTGTGTATCACTCATTATTTTAGTGTTATATTCATATTTATTAGCATGGTGAATATAGGATTCACAAATCAGAAATCAGAATTTAAAACGCCTACAATTGGCTCAGCAAATGGATGTATTATTCTGGAGCGGCGGCAAAGATGCCTACCTGGCCCATGAGTTTTATCGGCGGCAATATCCCGATCGTAAACTAAAACTGCTCACCACTTTTGATGATGACAGGCAGCTTGTGCCCCATCAGCAAATTCCCGTCGAAAATATTCAAAAACAGGCGGGCGCACTCGACCTGGAACTGATTTTGGTTCCGCTGCCCAGCGAATGCCCAAACGACATTTACCTCAACAATGTAGGTAATGCACTAAAGAATCAAGACACCGGCGTTGAACATTTGGTGTTTGGCGACTGGCATCTGCAGGATATTAAGGAATGGCGTGAGCAGCAATTTGAGCCGATGGGCTACAATTGCCTGTTTCCCATTTGGGAGAAATCATTGCACGATTTGCTTCCCGTATTGTTGTTAAAACCAATTGAAGTGAAAATCACATCCGTGGACGATGATTACAGAAAGTATATTCGCCCCGGTGAGTTGTACAACCAGCGCTTTATACAGCAATTACCTGAAGAGATAGATCCGATGGGCGAAAACGGTGAATTTCATACCGAAGTTATATTTAAATCGTGGCAAGAAGAGCACAAGCCTAAAAGGCAACCACTTTATTAGCTTAAGGATGAATGGCGTTCAAAATCATTCAAATAAATCGTGGGCGGGAATATTTTCGAGCACCGGGTTTTGCCGGTCTTTGTCCGATAAAATAGGATCGCTGATATTCCACTGAATGCCCAGCGCCGGGTCGTTCCATTTTAGGCCGCGTTCACCCTCTGCATTGTAGTAATCACTGCATTTATAATGAACCAGTGCATTCTTTGATAGAACCAAAAATCCGTGGGCAAAGCCCTTGGGTACAAACAGCTGATGCTTGTTTTTAGCTGAAAGCACGCGGCTCACATGCTGACCAAATGTATCAGACGACTGCCGCAAATCAACGGCTACATCTAAAATTTCACCCTGCAAAACCATTAATAATTTGTCCTGCGGGTTTTCGATTTGGTAATGCAGCCCGCGCAAGGTGTTTTGCTGCGAATAGGACACGTTATCTTGCACAAACTGCACATTCATGCCCTGACCTGTAAAATTACTGCGCCGGTAACTCTCAAAGAAAAAACCCCGATCATCGGTGAACACGCTGGGTTTAATCAGCAAAACGTCTTCAATTTCTGTGTGCGTATATTCCATTACAATTTTTCTATATGGTCAATTTGCTTTAATAATGCTTCTAAACCCTTTTGCCAGTTGATAATATGGCAACCCTTCACGTCGGCGATTTTATTGGTACTCAACTTGGAAAAAAATGGCCGCCTGGCTTTCGTTTGGTATTCCGATGATGGTATCCGCTCAATCTCAACATTTTCATTTGTAATTGAAAAAATAGCTTCAGCAAAATCAGCCCAGCTAATTGTTCCTGTTGATGTGTAGTGATACGTACCCATGCAAGACTGCGCAATCAAATTAAGTGTATTTTCCACCAGCGGGCGGGCAAATGTAGGGCTCCCAATTTGATCATCAACAATCTGCAATCGGTCCCGGCTTTTGGCCAGCCGCAGCATTGTGTTTACAAAATTACTGCCATGCGCACCGCATAACCACGAGACCCGTATTATTAAATGATTTTCGCCTGCTTCGCGTATCGCCTGTTCGCCCTGCCACTTCGTTTGCCCATATTTGTTGATGGGATCTGCTTGATGATGCTCGGGATATCCGTTCGGAAAACGATTGCGATCATCTTTTTTCCTGCGAAAATGTAATCAGTAGAAAAGTGCACCAGTTTTATATCGCGCTCTTCGCAGGCGCGGGCCATTTTTTTAACGGCCTCGGCATTCACCTCAAATGCTTTGTCGGCCTCCTCCTCGGCTTGGTCAACCTTGGTATAGGCCGCGCAATTTACTACTACATCGGGCTGCTCTTCCTCAAGTTCGTGCAGTACTTCATTTTGGTTGGTAATATCTAACTGACCTGAAGTGTAAGGAATGAGCAAATGCCGGTCTTCTTGCTGCGCCAGTGCATGCTGCCACTCTTTTCCCAACTGCCCGGATGCACCAAAAAGGAGAATCTTCAAACTTAGCTGCTTTTCTTAGTATTTTTTCGATGTGCAAATATAACGGATTATTGCATCATATAAAGACTTTCCTAACCACCTCTTTCACCAGTTTCCATCTAAATTCAAGGCTTTTAAGCATACCATGCCACCTTTTATATCCGTTATTATTGCTAATGAAATAAAACCATATAGTGCATGTTACCGTATTAATCGTTAGAAAATTCTATATGCGCCCCAATGTAAATATTTTTAAAATTGCAAATAATAATTATATTGATAGGCGCTCATAAAATTTAGGGCGTACAACTTTTTAAATTACTACAAATGGCTGGCTTTTCGGAAGTCCTACAAACTATAGGCGCAATTATCATTTTTTCACTGATATTGCTCACCTCCAATCGCATGATCCTCTCCAATTCAATGAAGGAAGTGGAATCGGAAGCAGAAGGTATTGCTGTTACCTTGGCGCAGAATATTATTGAAGAAGCCCAAAGCAAGTCATTTGATGAGGCTACCACGGATAGCATGGTTCCCCTAAAAACACCGGAAGAATTCACTGCCATCGAATCTGAAGAAGGAAACAATCGCAAGGATTTTGATGACTTTGACGACTATGACACTTTAAACGATGTTTCATTCGATACAGAGTTAGGTGAAGATACATTTATGATGGACGTGGATGTAGCGTACGTCTCTGCCGGCAACAATTATGACATAGCCAAAGGCAGCAAGACAAATCCTACTCACTTCAAAAAAATGCGCGTCACTGTAACCAGCGATTACCTTGACAACAATAATAAACAGGTACAGCTGGAATACCTGCAACGTTATTATAAGACTAAAAACTAATGGATACCGGAATTGTTATAAGCTACATCATTGGGGGGCTGCTGCTGCTGGCCATATTATTCATGAACATGAATGTGGGCCAAAGCTCAAACGAACTGACCATGCGCCAGATGACCCAGCAACACGTTAAGACGGTGTCGGAAATTCTTTCACATGATTTCCAGAAAATTGGGTACGACCGCTTTGAAAAAATTCCCAATGCCATTACAATCGCAGAAAGTAATCGTATTAGATTTGAAAGTAATATTGACAATTCAGGATCAACTGAAGTAGTTGAATGGTTTTATGATTCCAGCACGTCGCTTAGTTCTAGCACAAATCCTGATGCGCATCCGCTCCAACGTACAATTAGCGGTGACGTAACCAATATGAATGTTGGGGTTACTTCATTTGAGATCACTTACATGGATAAAGATTTTAACGAGCTAGCCACTCCGGTGCCCAGTGGACAGCTAAATGATATCCGGCATATAAAAGTTGAGATGGTCATTTCAAGCAAAGAAGCAATGGGTACAAGAAATGGCGGAAGCAAATATATTCGTTCGCCGTTGGAAAAAACATTTACTCCTAAAAATTTAGGCAACTAACGAGGTACTACTATGGGACGAGCACTACTTATAACGCTGGCTGCGGTGATGGTGGCTTTAAGCTACACCTTTATCGGTATGAACAGCCAAAGTAAAGCAATGGACGAGCGTAATGTGAATAGTCACAGTATGGCAATGGCTAAAAATACTGCGCATACTGGCGTACAATTAGCGATTGAGGAATACAATAACAGAAAATCCGACGGCGAGCCTGACAATGAAGAGTTTAGTAAGATTTCTATGAATACCGACGAAGCTAATCTTGAACTTACCGTAATGGAAAGTACCGAAGTTATTGGTGGAGAAGATACCGAAATTATAACTGTTACTTCAAAATCCACTTACAATGATGTTGAACACCAAGTTGTAGCTACGTTTGATGTTAGCCAAAAACAGAGCTTATTGCCCGACTTTGTATCTGCAATTAGTGTTGCCAATGGAAATGTTGACTTTACAATGAATAGCAACAGCACTACAGTTAATGGAATAGACGATACAGGAGATTGTCAGATGAATGCCCCAGGTATAACTGTCCCAAATCAGAACGATATTGACCAAGACATCGCCTTAACTAAAGCCTACCAGAACGGGAATATTAGCGGCAATCCAGCCGCGAAAGTTGATAATAGTATTAACTTTTCTGAGATGTCTGAATTAATTGACAACCTTTCCAGCCAACCCGGCGCCGAATTTTTAGATGGCGGCACATATAATGATAATCTTGGGTCTGAAACAGATCCCGGTATATTTATAGTTGAGCACCCAACTAAAATACAGAGTAATGGAATTGGTTATGGTATATTAATAATTAAAAGTGGTGGTGAGCTTGAATTAGAGGGTCAATTAGATCTAAGGGGAAAGTTCGAATTTAATGGCCTTGTAATTTTTGAAAATGCGTACAATTTTGATTCAAAAGGAACACCCAATATAAATGGTTCGGTAATATTCGGTGTCGAAGATAACGTTTTGACTAA
>NNSL01000504.1 GCA_003123965.1 Balneolaceae bacterium SMO_bin1 | reverse complement strand
ACCGAAGCAGTAGCTGAAGAGTTCCGCGAAGTAGAACCCGATATTCGGGTATCAGTTGGTTCTTCGGGCTCTGGTGCAGGTTTTAAAAAGTTTGCAAGAGGAGAAACCGATATCTCAAATGCCTCGCGTGAAATTTCTGAAGAGGAGCAGCAACTGGCCGAAGAAAACGGAGTGGACTACAAGCAGTTTTCCGTAGCACTCGATGGCATCTCTATTGTTGTAAATCCTAAAAACGACTGGGTTGAAACGCTGACGCCCGAAGAGCTGCAAATGATATGGGAGCCCAACAGTGAAGTTCAACAATGGAGTGATATCCGTGAGGAATGGCCGGATGAAGAGATTCGTCTCTATGGACCCAACACCGCTCACGGAACCTACGATTTCTTCACCGAAGTTATTAATGGTGAATCGGGGGCAAGCCGAACAGACTTTAACGCAGTAGCCGATTACAATGTGGCTGTGCAGGGTATTTCTACCGATAGATATGCCCTCGGCTATTTTGGATTAGCCTATTACGAGGAAAATGCCGATCAACTTAAGCTGATATCAATTGATGCAGGAGACGGCCCTGTTGAGCCTACACTGGAAACAGTAAAAGATGGCACCTATAAGCCGCTTTCACGTGCACTGTATATTTACGTTTCTGAAGAAGCAGCCCAACGCTCTGCCGTACAAAAGTTTGTAGAGTTTTATTTTAATAATGCCGCAGAACTAGCTAAAGATGTTGGCTACGTGCCCATGCCTCAAGAAGATTACGAGGAGCAAATGTCAGCATTCCGCAGCTTCGTATCCGATACCGCAGAAACAACTAACTAACTGTTATTTTCTTCCCTCAGTATTCAAGTAATTCTGCTGAGGGAAGAAACTACCATTATTCTCTTACATGAAAATCAAAGAGAAAATTATTGAGAAGGTACTGGCTCTTTGTGCGCTGGTTACCATTCTTACAACTGTGGGTATTATTGCGGTTTTGTTGTATGAAGCGGTCGGGTTTTTTCAGGAAATCTCAATTATTGACTTCCTGACGGGGACTGAGTGGACGCCGCTTTTTGCAGATAAGCAGTATGGTATTCTACCCCTTGTTTCGGGTACGTTGCTCACAACCTTCATTGCTATTGCCGTTGCGCTGCCCGTTGGCTTAACTATTGCCATTTATTTAAATGAATATGCTCCTCAGCGTTTTCGCAAAGTATTAAAACCGATGCTCGAGGTGCTGGCGGTGGTGCCTACCGTTGTATATGGTTTCTTCGCGCTAATGATCGTAACGCCCTTTTTAAAGCTTTTTATACCCGATTTGGCTGGTTTCAACGCACTTTCGCCGGGTATTGTAATGGGCATCATGATCATTCCGTTTGTTTCATCGTTAAGTGAAGACGCCCTGGCTGCTGTTCCGAACTCATTGCGCCAAGCTTCGTACGGAATGGGGTCTACGCGCTTTCAAACTGCCTTTAGAGTGATGGTGCCAGCGGCATCTTCGGGTATTATGGTTTCCATTATACTGGCACTTTCAAGGGCTATCGGTGAAACAATGATTGTGGCCATAGCTGCTGGCCAAACTCCCGTATTTACGTTTGATCCCACCGTGCCTATCGAAACAATAACAGCCTATATTGTTAAGGTTAGCTCGGGCGATGTTCCCCAGGGTACAACGGCTTATCAAACGATATTTGCAGCAGGTATAACGCTATTTGTGGTCACATTCATCTTAAATAACATTAGTTACTGGATTAAAAACAGGTACCAGGAGAAGTATGAATAATGCCAAGAAAAATAGATTAAAGGACAAAGCGTTCAAGTTTGTCGGAATCTTTGCGAGCATTATTGGAATAGTGATTCTGGCCATTTTTATTGGCTTTGTAATTTATATGGGCTTTAATCGCCTTAGCTGGAGTTTCCTGGTTGAGCTGCCGTCCCGATTTGCCGAAGACTCGGGTATTTATACGGCTATGATGGGTACGATTTGGATTATGGTGTTCACCACCATGATTTCATTCCCGGTGGGAGTGGGAGCCGGTATTTATTTAGAAGAATACAGCAGAAAAAACCGCTGGAGTACATTTCTTGAAATTAATATTTCAAACTTGGCCAGCGTACCTTCTATCATTTATGGTTTGCTTGGCCTGGGCGTGTTCGTACGAATGATGCAGATGGGTAACAGTATATTAGCTGGTTCGCTAACACTTTCTCTGCTTATCCTGCCAATTATCATTGTTTCCACTCGAGAAGCAATAAAGGCGGTGCCCAAGTCGGTAAAAGATGCCTCTCGCGCTCTCGGATCATCAAAATGGCAAACTATTTGGCACCAGGTATTGCCTGCTTCGTTCGGGGGAATATTGACTGGAGTAATTCTGGCACTTTCACGCGCAATAGGCGAAACGGCACCGCTTATTGTAGTTGGGGCGCTAGTTTATGTACCTTTTGCCCCACAAAGTCCGCTTGATGAGTTTACCGTATTGCCGGTACAGATCTTTAACTGGGTAACGCGACCTCAGCAAGAATTTATTATTAATGCTGCCGCTGCCATTATTGTACTGCTTGGTATTACGTTTATTATGAACGGTATCGCCGTATATCTGCGCAATCGTTGGCAGAGCCGCATTAACTGGTAAGCAAGTAAATTTTTATGATGAGTAAAACAGCTGCTATGGATAGCAAAGAAAAAGAAACAAACGTTACAAACGAGAAAACAGAGCCAAAGCTCAATCCTGATAACAAGGACTTTAAGCTCCAGGCCAAGAATATCGATGTCTTCTACGGTGATTTTCAGGCAATTGAAGATATCAGCCTTGATATCGTTGATAATTCGATTACAGCATTTATTGGACCTTCGGGGTGCGGCAAGTCTACCTTTCTGCGCCTGTTTAACCGCATGAATGATTACATTGACGGTTTTAAAATGAATGGCACAATTTACCTGAACCAAAAAGACATTTACGATGAGTCGGTGAAGGTAGAAGAGCTGCGCAAAACCGTGGGCATGGTATTTCAAAAACCAAATCCATTCCCAAAATCCGTGTATGAAAATGTTGCTTATGGGCTTCGTATTCAGGGTATCAAAGATGAAGATTTGATTGAAGAGCGCGTTGTTAAATCGTTGAAACAAGCCACGCTTTTTGATGAAGTTGAAAGCATGGAAAAACAGGCCCTTTCACTTTCAGGTGGGCAGCAGCAGCGGCTTTGCATTGCCCGGGCGTTGGCGGTAGAACCTTCGGTGCTGCTTATGGACGAGCCTACATCGGCACTTGACCCCATATCAACGGCTAAAATAGAGGAGCTCATCCGCGAGCTTAAGGAAAAATATACGATCGTTATTGTAACGCATAACATGCAGCAGGCCGGCCGAATAAGCGATAACACTGCGTTTTTATATATGGGCCGCTTAATAGAGTACGGAGATACGCAAAAGATATTCACCAATCCCGAAAAAGACCGCACGCAAAATTATATCACTGGCCGATTTGGCTAAAAATTGGATATATTGCCAGTAAATAAAATAAATCAGCACATATGGCACAGTTAGACACCGAAATCGGGCTTTTGAATGATGATATCCTGGAAATGATGTACCTGGTGAAAACCCAGCTTGAGAAGGGACATAAAGCCTTCATGAATTTCGATCAGGATCTTGCCTACGACATCACCGTAAATGAAAAACGCGTGGATGCCCTTGAGTTAAAAATTGATCGCGATTGCGAAAACCTGCTGGCACTTTTTAATCCTGTTGCGGTTGATCTGCGGTTTGTACTAGCCTCCATCAAAATTAATTCCGATCTGGAGCGACTCGGTGACCATGCCGACAGCATTGCGCGTTATATTCTAGACTTCGGCGAACCCATTGAGCAGGACATCATTGAGCGCATGCGTATTGATGAAATGTTCGAAACTTCAATACAGATGATGAGCAACATATTCAGCGCTTATATAGCTGAAGATACTGAGCTTGCACGCAAGGTTTTTGCCAAGGATAAAGTGTTGAATGAAATTAACCGTAGTATCTCTGAAGTAACGGCGGAACTGATTAAGGAAGACGACGATGATATTGAGCAGTATCTCTACCTGTTTTCAATAATCCGCAAGCTCGAGCGCGTTGGCGACTTAACCAAAAACGCAGCCGAAGAGATTATCTTCTATATTGAAGCAAAAGTTTTAAAGCATAAAAAGGATAAATCGAAGGGCAGTACCAAGGGGGGTACATCGTAACCCTTCGCCTTTTATTTGAAGTAATACAGACAATAGTTTAGCTACCCAGCGTAGCATGGAATGATATTCCATTACATCAATTAAATCAGCACACTTAAAACATAGATTTTATGAAAAAGATAGCATTCTTATGCTTAATCGCCATTTTTATGTCTGCGAACACAGCTTTATCGCAGGTATCAATTGGAGAAAACGGGAGGATTTCCACCACTGTTTTTGCCGACTATTACTGGATTGCACAAAGTCATAATGAGGAAATTGAAGATAATAATGGCTTTTGGTTTCGCCGCATCAACTTTACGTACGACCACAAAATAAGTGATTCGTTTTCTGGGCGTTTCCGTTTAGAGATGGAAAGTGAAGGGGATTTTACTACTCGTTCAGAACTGCCGGCCACCGTAAGGGATGCATACATACGCTGGTCTAATGATAATCACTCCATTACGGCCGGAATTTCGCCAACTCCAACATGGGGCCTGGTAGATGACATGTGGGGATATCGGTCGGTTGAAAAATCACCGCTTGATCTTTACGACTTTGGTGGTTCTCGTGATTTTGGACTTACATTTGAAGGAGATTTAGATTCCGACGGGCGTCTTCAATATAATTTTATGTTTGCCAACGGCAGCGGTACCCGCAACGAATTGAACAAGGGTAAAAAGTTTATGTTTGCGCTAAGTTACTATGTAACGGAAAATGTGGTTATTCAGGGGTACGGCGACTGGGAAGACAATACCGGCAATACCGATGTTTATACCGCCCAGGGTTTTGCGGGATACGAAAGCGACTCGTTTAATTTTGGCGCTTTGTACGCCTATCAATTCAGGGAAAATACGGAAGAGGCAGGTGACCGGAATCTTGATTTGGCCTCCGTTTTTGCTAATACCAGGGTGGCGCAGAACGTGAAAGTTTTCGGCCGGGTCGATCACTTTTTTGACCGCTATCTGGATGGCCCCGGCAACGATTATATTCCCTTCAGCGATCAGGCAGAATCAACCTTTATAACTGCGGGCGTTGATATGACCCTGGAGAACAATATTCATCTGATACCCAATGTAGAAGCGATTGTTTACAAAGAAAATGAGGCGGGCTTCAAGCCGGAATCTGACCTGATACCACGACTCACACTGTTTTACAAGTTTTAGAAATATTGAATACTATTGCTCGTCTTTCTTGCGGGCTTCCACACTATAGCGGGCATGCGGAATGGCTTCGAGCCGCTCTTTTTGAATTTTGTTACCGGTATCCTGGCAAACACCGTAGGTACCTAACTCAATACGGTCAAGGGCGGCTTTAATTTCCTGCAGTTTCTTTTTGTTCTTATCTATCATGATAAGAAACTTTTCCCGTTCATCTTCTTCGCTTCCAATATCGCCTTGGTGATGCGTAGTAGCTGATTTTTTGTCATTTTCATAGCTTTCTATATCATCAACAGCTTGCTGCAGATTTTCAATCTCTTCCTTAGTTTCCTGCTGTTCTTCTTTTAATAATTTCCTAAAGTGCTCTAATTCTTCGTCGCTGTACGGAGTGTTGTCAACGGGTGCATCAAGATTCGACATAAGAAATAATGTTTGATTAGCAGTTTGTGTTTAGCTATTAAACTTCATTTCTGGTTTAATGATTCAGCGCTTCTTTTCTTACACTTATATGAAACTACTAAATTAACTTGATTTCAACGAATCCATAGGCTGTAAGCTTTTTTGGATATTTATCGCAGCTTTGGGGGACGTTTAAAAGTTCATAACGCAAATTTTCAATTAAAAAGCTGGGCGTATCCGCTTTTTGATAGAATTTCCTGCCCGTTTCGCATCTCAATAAGATCCTTCACAGCTTGCCGCTTATCTTTCGATTTTTGGTAATACTGCTGCGCAATTTTGAATCCGATATAATAGCCAAGGTCAGCGGGTTTATCTCTGCTTGAATTGCCGTTATAAAGCCAGCCGCTTAAATCTTGATTTTCCATGCTGGCCTCAAACTCTTTCCAGAGCTGGCGTTCATTTGCATTACCATAGGTTAATAAATTTTCATTTAAGTGGCGGTCTAAAATTAGTTGGGTGATGAAATCGGCGGTTCCTTCGAGCACAGCTCGGTCTAACAACGTTTCGCCACCTACAGGTAAATTCTGTTCTTTGGCAAACTGTTGCTGCTGCAGGTGCACCAATTCGTGGAGAATGATAGCGGGAAGTTGCTGGGGTGACTGAAGATTCTGCTGCAGCCATGGACTAAATTTACCGATCTTGGTATCAGGGGTGCGGGAAAACATTTCGGCGGCAATTACAATTTTTCCACTTGGCAGCACCACACCGCCGGTATTCAGTGCGCCCATTACAAATGTTATGTCAGTAAATACAGCTTCGGGGTATATAGATTTAAATTTCTTGAATGCAGCTATAACCTCTTCTTTTTGTTGCTGTAGATTTTGCGTCTGCGGGCGAATATCTTCGTAATACTGCTGGTCGAACCATGCGTTTAAATGCCGGCTCAAAGACAAGGCAGATTGATTTTGCTGTTGATAAAATTCGGAAAGGGCAGGTGATCCGGCTTCAATGTATTGCTGCGAAACTTCAGACTCTGTATAAAGCGGGTGCTCCCAGTCAAACATTTCCCAGAAAA
>NNSL01000335.1 GCA_003123965.1 Balneolaceae bacterium SMO_bin1 | reverse complement strand
GGATCCGTCAGCCAGTCGTTTTAAAAGTATGCACTGAGTTTTTCATACTCGTCAATCAGTTGCCTTCGGATGGGCATGGACCGGTGATAAATCTCTTTTTGGCGCTCAACATATTCCTTACGGCCCGAAGTCGTCTCAATTTTTATGGGTTCCAGTCCGCGGTCGCGTAAATCATAGGGACTTGCTTTCATATCAATGCGCCGGGTATCGACCGCCAAGAAAAAAGCACTACGAATGATTTCGCTGCTGATCCACGGAAAGAGTTTGAAAGCCCATTTATATAAATCCATGTTGGTATGCAGGCAGCCCGCTTGCTCGGTATCGGCGAACGAATCGCGCGATAACTCATATTTATTCATTGGCTTGGCCGGTTCGGTAAAAAAGCGAAACGCATCGAAATGCGTGCATACCAGCGGACGTGATTCCACAAATTCGGCCAGTTCATCCATGGGCATGCGCAGTGAAAGATGACTATGGCGCACGTTATCAGCCTTGTAAACCATGGCCCATTCGTGCATGCCAAAGCAGCCAAAAGAGGGCGGCTTATCCAGTGATTTTTGAAGCAGCGAGAGAATCCATTGCACGGAGGATCTGCGATTTTCTGGAAAGTAAGATGGATCCAAGTAAACGCCGCTGTCAGTTACTGTAAACTCGCTGATCTTTGGCGCCGATTGCTCGCTGGCACCTTCTAAAAAAACGCCAATGCCTGGCGACCACCGCTTTAGGTGCGACGGGCGAAAAGCGTAATACTCGAATAAAAAATCGAGCACGGGGTCTTTATGTTGGTGTTGTTTCCGCTGCAGGTAGGGATCCACTAACTCATTAATTGCAGATACGTGTTCCTTTTGTAGCTGCTGCCAGCGCTTTTTGGGAAGGCTTTTGATATCGGAATCCGTTTTGTTTGCCATCGTTTCAATCATACCATAAAAAATAGCATATTTTTGTGGATTCATAAATCAATTGCACGCCAATTTTCACTAAACGTTAACGATTACTCACCACTCAGATGCAACATGATTTAAAATCATCAATCCCGTTAATGCAGCAGATCTGGCATTTTATTATGCACCTGCGTTGGCATTATCAGGTATTTATCCTTTCGGGGGGATACCTGCTGGGTGGAGTGTTGAGTCCTGAAGTGAATTGGGCTGTTTTTAGCGGGCAATTTTTAAACGTGCATTTGCTGCTTTTTGGCGGAGCCACGGCTTATAATTCGTATTGGGATAAAGATGAGGGCCCGATTGGCGGCCTGCAGCATCCGCCGCCGATGCAGCGATGGATGTGGGGTGTTTCGCTGCTGCTGCAATTTGCTGGGTTGGGCTGGGCACTGCAAATAAGTTACACGTTTGGCCTAATATATTTGCTCAGCATTTTGTTCTTCTGGCTCTACTCATCACCCCATTTTCGATGGAAGGGAAACCCCATCCGCAGTTTAGTTGCCATTGGCGTAAGTACGGGATGCAACTCTGTATTTTTGGGATACCTGGCTGCAAGTCCGGAAACGCTGAGTTTTACCGTGGTCACGGCAGCACTTGGAGTGATGCTGATGGTGCTGAGTCTTTATCCGGTTTCGCAGGTGTATCAGCTGGATGAGGATAAAACCCGCGGTGATTTTACGTTTGTAATGAAATTTGGCGTGGCCGGAGTGATTCAGTTTTTTGCCGTGGCATTTGTGGGTGGAGTCATACTGGTTTCCTTTGCTGTATTTGAATTATTTGGTTGGGTAAGTGCCGCGTTTATGATGCTTGGACTGGTAATGACCGCATGGATATACAGCCGCCTAAAAGAATTGGTACTTGAGCGGGAAGACTATCGGCAGGTGATGAAAATTAAGTACTACACGTCACTCTCGTTTGTAATACTGCTAATAACTTTACTTTCTTTTAAGTATGCGGGAATTTGGTTTTAAGGTGGTTTACCGAATTGCCTGCAGAGCCAATTTGTTTATTCTGTTGATCGTATAATCAAAAAAGTAAATTTATGCCAACCAATACCCAGTCTGTTATTACTGAGCCGAAACTGCGAACAGCTTTGAGTTATGAAGAGTACCGTGAATTGATTAATGATTTACTAGAGCATGGTAAAACAACGGGCCCTAATCAATCAGAAATGCTGACTGAATATACAAAAATGAATGTGCAACGCATGCGTCGGTTAGACAAAACAACGGAGCTCAACAATTCTTTGCAGCAAAAATTACAATCAGTAGAACAGGAATGGATCTGGGTAGTGCTAACCGAGGCGTGGTGCGGAGATGCCGCTCAAAATGTGCCAATCATTAATAAAATGGCCAAGCACAGCATTAATATTCATCTGAAGCTGTTACTGCGGGATGAAAATCTTGAGATTATGGATCAGTATTTAACTGATGGGGGGCGCTCTATTCCCAAGCTGATTTGCTTAGACCGGGAAACACTAAATGAACTGGGTACATGGGGTCCGCGGCCGGGTGATTTCCAGCAGAAAGCCATGCAATGGAAAAATGACCCTGAAATCAGCAAGGAGGAGTGGGTTGAGAAACTGCATACCCTTTATGCCAAAGATAAGTCGCAAACCATTCAATCTGATTTTGAGCAGTTGATTGAGCAATGGCAGCAATAAAGAGCAGTACAAATTTTAGGAATAAAAAAGCCCGGCTATTGTACCGGGCTTTCAAATTTAAGTCGGTATGTTATTTACTTCACAAACGTAAATTTCTTTGAATCCACAAAGGCATCACCAGAGCCGGCAGTGGGTTCTGCCACGAGGCGATAGATATAAATTCCGCTGGCGCGCCCGCTAAAGTCAACGGGAATATTAAATGTACCGGCCTGGTAGCGCTGTGAGTTTACAGGCGTATCGATGCGGCGTCCGGTAATATCATAAATGACCACCGTAACATCACTGCTTTGCTGCAGGCTAATGGGAATTCGGAGGTTATCGGCCGTGGTAAATGGATTCGGGAAGCTTTGATCCAGCCGATTCTCATTAGGCGGCAGTACGTTAAAGGTCACTGCTTGAGGGTCGGGGCTGGCGTCGGTATCCACGCGAACCGCAATGGTTCGGTCTTCGCTTGCCGGATCGAGTGTGTTTCGCGGCACAACAACCGTAATGCGCGATGGTGTGACTTCGGCAATTTCTTCGGCCGGAATTTCACTTTCCCCGAAAAGCACGTCGTTCACCGAAATATCATCACTGAACTGGAAGTTCGTTGCCGTAATATCGATAGCATCACCTGCTCGTGCTTCAGCGGGATTTAACGAAATCATGGGTATATCAGGAACGGATATAGTACCCTGAAAACGGCCTACAAACATACCGCGCCCGTGTGTTCCTACGGCAACATCGCCATCAGAGAAGCGAGAAGTGATATTTTCGACCACTGAAAATCCGATATCGGCACTGCCGCCGTCAAATCCGGATTCGCGTCCCCACTGGGTGTTATCGCCATCAATATTTTGCGTTGCATAAATACCGGTACTGGTGGCAAGTATATATATGGCTCCCGAAGAGGAGGGCACAATGGTTGCCGAACGTAGCGAAGGACCAAGATTTGTGCTCGACGGATTATTAGACCCTTCGAGATTTCCTTCAACCATGGTCCAGTTTTGGCCGCCGTCCAAAGTGTGGTAAAGCCCCTCTATGTTATAGTTCGACATAACTACCAACACATCATTACTGTTGGCGGGGTTGATGGCAATATCGTGCACAAAAGCACCGGCTGGTGCCTCGGGGATAGATATATCCTGCGCTTCATCGTTAGAATTACTGGCATTATCCAGTCGCTTAATGATTGGAGCCTGGGAATTTGAGGAGCCGCCGTAGTACAGCACATCGGCCGGCACCCGCGAAACCTCGAGTGCTGAAATCAGATAACCGGCAGGAAGCTGCGTTTCATCGAGGCGCTCCCAACCTTGGCTGGTGCCCCCGCTGCTTTGGTTGCTTACTTCATCAACTTCTGTGTTACGGTAGATACTGCTTAAGTCATCGGCCTGTCCGGATGTGCCTCCCTCATTGGTTGATGGGTAATACATGATGCCTTCGTCATTAGGGTCAATAGTATACGGGTGAATAAACAACTGCCCTGTTGAAACGGAAGGATGTACAAAAGCAAATGGATTGGCAATATCTCCGTTACTGTCGGTTGCCCATCGGCGTACCAGTCCCCTTTGGGTTGAGACGTAAATGAAGTTTTCGGTAAAGAAGGAGTAGGCACCATCACCGGAAGAAATATCAAAGGAGTTGGGAACATCGATCTGAGGCCCTTCAAACCTAAAAAATGGAGTGCCGTTATCCTGTGTGCCGCCCATCAGGCGAATATTGCGTTGACCGGTATTATCGGCCTCGCTTTCTTCAGGGATGGAAGCATCATAAAACTGGGTAACAATATATCCGTCGTTTCGGTCGGTCCAGGTTACGGCGCTGGCCTCAATATCATCAGTTACCGAGAGGCCGCCATCATGGCCAACCCAAAGCCGATCGGGATTCGTAGGGTCGTACACCTGCACGTGCTGATCGGGGTGCTGATCGGGATACTGGCTCACGTTATTTGGTTTGCCATAGCCGCCAATCCAGAACTGGTCTTTGGTTGCATCGCTGTCATCCGAAGGTGCGGTTGCAAATCCATCAAACGAACGAAACAAGTTGGTGGCACCCACTGTGACTACATCAGGATCATCCGGTTTAACCGAAACCGTCATGTTGTAACCGCCCTGAAGATTTACACCTCCCACCGGTTCACCAAAGTCGGGTAGATTCCCGGCGCGGTCTGAGGCGGTTTCCGGATCGTCTGATAAATCGATTTTAAAGAAACCAACTCCCTGATTAGTATTACTGTTAAATTTTTGAGTGAACACATATACAATATCAGGGTTCGATGGGGCAAAAGTAGCCACACTGCGACCATATTGGTTCGGAAATGCATTTGGAGTCACTTCTGTCCAGGTGTCGCCGTCATCATTGGATATAAATACACCGGGATCATTGGTTTGGTTACCCTGATCAAAAGAATCTTCAGAAATTACAGCAACTAATCGGCCGTTGGGAGCTACATCAACAGTACTGTATACCTGATTAGCTCTGGAGCCGATAACCGGGGTACCGGGAAAATTTTGCCCATCAGTAGAGCGAAACACTCCAAAGCCATTACTTGAAAAAAACACGCTCCCCGTTGTTGGGCTTACTACCAGCTTGCTGATATAATCGTAAGGTGAATCGAATTGGCCGTTAACGTTGGCATCAGTGGTGGGCAGTAAGGTCCAGGTATCACCATTGTCGGTTGATTTATAAATGCCGGGCCCGCGATAGATGGCACCAGGGGCACTGGCAGAGTTACCTAAAAATTCCCCACCGCCATAGTACCATGTATCGGGATTAGTGGGGTCTTGGTCGAGTGCGGTAACGCTAAAGCTTTCAAAATCGGGGGTTCGTAAAGTCCAGCTGTCGCCGCCATTGGTCGATTTCCAGATGCCGCCGGATACCCCGCCCGCTACAAGAATATTCGGGTTGCGCTGGTCGATACCCAAGGCCCGTGTTCGTCCTCCTACGGCCGGTGGTCCGGCAAGCTGCCAGTTAAACCCTTCGGCTACCTGCGTGTTAGGGCTCTGTGATTTTAATGTTTGCTGCAGCTCGCGAAACGAAGGCATTGGCTTTGCATGGTTCAGTTCACGTGATCGTAAATTAGAAGGTATTGTATTCGTTTGGGGATTTCGCAGAAGCCGAAAAAAGTAATCGTATCGTGCTTTTTTGGCTTGTATTTTACCGCTTATTTGGTCGCGTTGTTCTTCGTCGGAGACCGAAGAACGACTATCTTCGATGGTGGTACCATCTGCATTCACGCTTGACTGTATATTATCATTTAATGCCCAGTACGCCAGGCCAGCGATACAGAATAGAAGTAGTAGAGATAAAAGTTTCGTAGCCGTTTTTTTCATCTGGTCGTGGTTTATTTCTGATTTGCATTTTGCTCAATATTCACCAAAAACCATTGCAGGCTTGAGGTGCCGGATATCGCCAGTGGCTCGCGATATCGTATCTCAGCGGTCAAGGTATCATTTACCTGTATGTTTTTATGATCCTGAGAAGCAGATAGCTGAAGCGTATCCTGCGGCGCTATTGCTGGTGTTGATGAACCGTACGCCAACGTCTGTTGTATCTTAATATGTAGAATAATGTTTTGCCCGTTATTACTGGTGTCAACTGAGATTACATTGCCTTTTATCCTAGCGGTGCCTGGTGAGGGTGGAGGTTGAACAGGTTCAAAATCCGGTAAAGAGTCGCTATTGTTAGCATGCTGCTCAGCCGTCATATCCGTATCTTTATTTGATGTCTGTTCTTCGCCTGAAGAGGCGCAGGAAAAGACGGCAAAAAGTAGCATAATTATATAAATGTGGGGGGTAAAGCCCATACGTTGTACACTCAGAAAAATTGGGACACATTAATTTGTTATAATATAATAAACGATATGTAAATTTCAGCTTAAATATAGAATCTGATACGTTGGATATTCGAGACGATTTTTATGACCATATAGCGCAAACCAGTGATGCTCCAATCGGCTTGGAAATTGATCGCGCAGAAGGGCCATTTTTATACACCAGGGATGGTGAGCGATACGTTGATTTTATTTCAGGAATTGCGGTCAGCAGCCTCGGTCACCGGCATCCGGCTGTAGTTAAGGCCATCAAGAAACAAGTTGACCGCCACCTGCATGTAATGGTGTATGGTGAGTTTATCCAAGAGCCCCAGGCCCGCTTTGCAAGTCTGCTAACCGGCCAAATGCCCGCATCGCTAGATCGCGTTTACTTCGTAAATAGCGGCACCGAGGCCGTTGAAGGTGCTCTGAAGCT
>NNSL01000336.1 GCA_003123965.1 Balneolaceae bacterium SMO_bin1 | reverse complement strand
GCCATCGGGTGCGCTCATCCAATTTTACCACCGTATCGATGCGCGCTCTAGGTGCCATGGACCCGTCAAACGGCTTCCAGTGGGTGGGGCGCATATTCTGTATGGGTGCCTCCGAGCCTACCCAAAACATGGTGCCGGCCCGCAGGCCCTTTTTTTCAACGGTATTCCAGATAGGTTCACCGTTATACCACTTTGGGTTTTCTACCGCCTTACGATCGCGAATACGATACCATTCGCCCATGGTTGAATCGTACATGGTGTTACCAATAAGGCCACTGTTTTCGGCGTACAAACCAGTAGCGATTGTGTAGTGATTGGGAAATGTTTTTGTGGGGAAAGTGGGAATAAGCCCGTCGGCTTTTACTCCTTTTGCAATAAATTCATCAAAATTTGGGGTTTCGGCCATCGAAAGATAATCATGCCGGAAACCGTCAAATGAAATTAGTAATACCGGATTGGGTTGATTGGGCTGCGATTTATCATTGCAGGCACCTAAAGCAACCGCAATTATAAAAAGGAGCAGGAAAAAGCTATGTGAGCTCTTGTACATCGTAATTAAGATTGGTTAAAAAATTCGATAAATAAAAAAGGGGCGACTGATATAGCCGCCCCTTGAAATTAATAGCTGCAGGGTAAATTTAGAAGCTGTAACGCACCCCTATTTGCAGCTGCCAGCGTGATCCAACATCGCTGGTTTGGAAAATTTCACTGTCGTAAGCATCGGCCGGGTCAAAGTTAATTACCGGCTTGCCGATGTCTTCAGCACTGAGGCCGTTGGCATTGGCATACTCCTGATCTACGTACTGTTCGATAGTCCAGATACGGTAGTTATTGAACGAAACAAACTCACGCTTGCCCCACTCTTCATTCAGGAAGTTCAGCACGTTAAACATATCAGCAGTAAACTCGAGGGTTTGCCCGCCGAATGTTTTAATCTCTTGGCTGATGCGCATGTCCAGGAAGTTGGTCCATGGTTCATTCGCCGTTCCACGTGGTACTACCTCACCGCGGTAATCATCAAGCGATTCGTTATCGTTGATGAAAGCGTTCAGAGCATTCCAGTTGCCGCTTGTTAAGATAACTTCATCTCTTGAAGCAGGAACGTATACCAAGTCATTATCGAAACGGGTATCGCCGTTGGCGTTACCGTTGTAAATCCAGCTAAACGGCGTTCCGGAACGACCATCATAAATGAGCGAGAAGGTCGTGGCGAAACGATCATTGGCCCAATCCAGGCGATATGAAGCCTGCGCCAGTATACGATGACGGGTTTCGAAGTCAGCTGTACCTAAACGCGGGTCGTTCACGTCTTTGTTTTCGTTGAATTGCCAGTTTGAAATCGCACGGCTGGATGTACCGTTGTTTATGCTTTCAGCACGGTTGTAGGTGTACGCAAGGTTGAACCCAAGACCGCTGGCAAATTGCTTCTGCACTTCACCCGTGAGGGTGTAGTTGTAGCCTTTGTCTACATTATCAAGCAAAATGGCGTTCGTGAATCGATCGTCGATACGTGCAGGGCTACCGGAAGCATTACCGAAGAAGCTGTTCAAGAATACATCTCCGTACAATGGACGACCGTATTTGGTGGTCCCTACTTGCTCAAGGTTGAGGTTTTTGAAGGTCACCGCGTTGATATTTTTCGAGTAGATACCTTCAAGAGTTGCCGTTACGCCCCCAGGCAGTTCACGGTCAACAGCCAAGTTAACCTTCAAAGATTGCGGATATTTGAAATCATCGGCAATCAGGTTGATTTCTGATGTCTGGATCGGTGAAAGACCGGAACCATCACCAGGTGTAGGCTGATCATCGGGGTCGGGGCTAAAGAAGCCATCGTCGAGTGCATCGCTATTAAAGTCATCAACATCTACACGGCCGTAGTCAACACCGGTGTTGCTGTACTGGTTAGAAATCCACACAAAAGGCGGAGGACCAGAGAAGATACCGATACCACCGCGAATCTGCGTCATGGTCTCGTCGGTGCTGGCGTCATAGTTAAATCCTAAACGCGGAGACCACAGTACGTTGCCGCTGGCTACGTTATCTGTACGCAGGCCAAAAGCTTCTTCTGCCGCTGGGTTGTATGTAGGCTCGTCTGGCAGGATGGGTATATCAGCGCGGAGACCGGCTGTTACCGTAAAGCGATCGTTCACTGACCATTTATCTTGCGCGTAAAATCCGAGCTGAATACCGTCGAACTCTGCTTTTCTGTTACCGCCTTCAAGCAAGTAGCTGTACTGGTAAGCAAATGGATCTCCATCTCTGAGATCTTCAAGGCTGCGGAATTCGTAGGTTCCGAAGTCATCCTGCACAAAAAGGTTACTGAAGCTGAAGAACTGGTTACTGGTACCCAGTGTTAGTTCGTGATTTCCAACAGAGTACGTGAAGTTATCCGTCAGTTCAATTAGATCCTGGCCCAGGGCGTTGGCTTGTGAGAAACGATCGATTCCAACATTGATGCTGCGGAACTCATCTTCAATAGGAAGACTGATCTCAACTTGCGGGAACGCTTGGCTAACAACGTCGCGTGAATCACGAATACGCGTATAAACAACGCGCAAGTTGTTAAAGGCATCGTTTCCAAAGTTGCTGTTCAGTTCAGCAACAAATGAGTTTTGGGTACTGTTAAAATTGTACTGACGATTTGAGAAATCGTAGCTAAATCGGCCACGTCCAATTCCTTCTTCATCAGTAGCGTCTACATAATTGTAGCGGAAGGTCAGTTTATTGGCATCATTAATATTCCAGTCGAGCTTGGCCAGTACTTTGTCGTTATCCTGGCTTTGCGAAAGGGGTGATACCGCACCTGGATCGTAGTTATACTGGTTCTGGAAAATCTCGCTTATTTCGTTGAAGAGGCCTTGCGGAGCCGGGAAAATATTGGCTTCACCGCTTCCCTGAATACCGGCATTTAGCGGTGCACTTTCACGCTTAAGTTCAGCATTTACAAAGAAAAAGAGCTTATCTTCAATAATTGGACCACCCAGACGGAATCCATAGAAAGACTCTTGGAAATCCTGCAGTTCGTTGGAGGTTTCGCCATTTTCCAGGATATAATCCCCGGCAAACGTCTCGTTACGCGTTTGGAAATACACGGAACCGGTATAATCGTTTGAACCACTTCGTGTAATGGCGTTGATTTGTGCACCGTTAAAGTTGTTATTGGTTACTTCGTAAGGTGCAATCTCAACGTTGAATTCCTCAATAGCGTCCAGACTAATTGGAGACTCAACGCCAGCTGAGCTACCGGGCGTACCTTCACCAAGGCCAAACACATCATTTAGGGTAGCACCATCAACAAGGAGGTTGTTATAGCGATCATTGTTACCGCCGAAACTTCCACCGCCTGAGGCCTGTGGTGTTAAGCGGGTAAAATCTCCGAGCGAACGGGTTAGGGTAGGCGTTCGGTCAATTTCTTCACGAGAGATGTTGGTTTTTGCACCGGTTCGATCGGCACTAAATACCGGATCAACCTGAGCTACAACCGAAATTTCATCGAGAGCAAGTGAACCCTCTTCCAGTGTAAAGTCGAGGTCTACGGTTTGTCCGAGCTCAACGTTCGTAATTTCTTTCTTTTGAGCACTGTAGCCCACGAAAGTCACCTGAACAGTATACGGACCACCAACGCGTACGTTTCGCAGCGTGTATCGTCCGTCTGACCGGGTAGCGGTTCCATAGCGGGAACCAGTCGGCTCGTGAATTGCAACAACATTGGCACCTGGTAGTGTTTGCCCACTTTCATCGAAGACGGTTCCTTGAATAGTCGCGGAAGTCGTCCCCTGAGCAAACCCCATCAGTGGCAACATCATCAATGAAATAAAAAACAGTAAGTAACGTTTCATAATCGATATGATGTGTGTGTATTTGGGATTTATATGATCGCTGAGTGATGGTAGGTCATCCAGCTTTTAAGTTGTGATAAAGGTAACAAACGTAAGATTACGAAAACATTAAGACTGAATCCGCATTAAACCCTTCTAAAGCCGATTATCGGCCTTATTGGGCACTGAGCCAGTTTTTATAAATTTTTTGCAGCTTTTGCTGTGCGAAACCCAACCTATGCATTAGCAATAAAAATGCGTATTTGAGCTGCAGTTTTAACGGCCCGTGCTGCTCATATTTTCGCGCCGAAGTAACCACTTGCTGCGGCAAAATTTTGAATCGGAAATACCGCTTTATGTGGCGCACCATTTCCTGATCTTCGAGCAAATGGTAATCGCGCCGGAACCCACCGGTTTGTTCGAACACCCGGCGGTGCATAAACAGGCTTTGATCGCCAAAACGAAAAACGTCTAGGTCTAAGCGTGTGCACCAGCTGTAGAAATTGAGTAGAGGTGTATCTTCATCAAAGGTTAGTTGGAAGCAGCCTGCATCGTAACCAGATTGTAAGGCATTTCTAATATGGGTATCAAATTTATCCGGCGGATGCGTATCGGCATGTAAAAAATAGAAGATTTCTGCTTGCGCGGCTAATGCTCCTTGGTTCATTTGAACAGAACGACGACGTTGCGTAACGGTGATAATACGTGCGTCCCGCTCTTGAGCTTGCTGGCATGTTCGATCGTTACTGTTCCCGTCAGCCACAATTATTTCCAAAGCCTCGGGTTGGGCAGCTCGTTTTTTAACCGCATCCAAAGTGGCAGCTATTTGCCCCTCTTCGTTAAGCGTGGGTATGATGATGGATATATCCATGCGGCCAATGGTTTCAGTTCAACCTCAAAATTTATCTTTTACCTGCTGCCAGTCGGCTTCTGTATCAACATCGTTTAACTCTTCCAGCATATGGTATGAGAGGTTAAGTTCTTTGCAATCTTGCAGTGTTTGTTCCATAACGCGGTTGGTGCTCCACGCTTTATTTTCAAAAAGTGCAGGTATAAATTGGCTTGTGCCCAGCAGATAGTAACCTCCATCGTTGGCGGGGCCAATCACTACTTCGTGGTCGTTGAGATTCTCAAACGCCTCTTGGATATGCTCTGGCTGCAGTTGCGCGCAGTCACTGCCAATAATTACTACACGGCGGCGGCCTTCATCAAAGGCGATATGAAAAGCATGCTTCATACGCTCCCCAAGTGAACTACCGTGCTGTAACTTTTTGGTAAAGTCAGTTTCTCTCCAGTCATCACCTTCGGGAATGTGTCGGGAATACCAGAGCTCTCGATAGGCGGATACGCCCAGTGCTGCGCGTCGCGTATAACTCAGTAGTTGCCTGTATATCCGTAATGCCTCCTGGTTTCCAACCGTAGCAGCAAGACGCGTTTTAACGTTTCCTAACCGGGGATTCTTAATGAAAATTATCAGGGCCTTATCTGTGTCTGCCACTAGTCACCATTTTTGTTTCAAGTAGATCCCACAATTCTATTACGCCTAACAGCAATCATTCTCAGGTCGTTTCCCCGCCACAGCTGCTGCCCGCCCCGGCCGTACAACCGAAACAATGCTGGTTAATTTGTATTTCCCGATTGTTGAGCATGTGCTCATCAAAGTTTTTTATGTGTGATGGTGCACCGTTACCGGTTTGCATTTCCAGCATCTGATTGAAGTCGCAATCATACAATTTGCCATCCCAGCCAATTGATATGGTATTACGGCACATTACGCCCTGCGCTGCAGCCGGGTTGAATGAAGTGACCAGCTTCTCCATGTATTCTTCAAGATTTCCCGACATCAGCAGAAAGTTTAAATACCGACTGATGGGAAGATTGGTGATGGTGAACAGGTTATTGAATTCAATATCGTGCTTGCGTTTTAGTTCGCGTTTAAAGTCACGCTCCAGCTGCTCTTGTCCGCCCGGTAAAAATGCGCCATTGGGATTGTAAACTAAATTCAGCTCCAGCCCGGTGCCCTCAGTACCATACCCAAGTTCGTTAAGCCTTTTGAGCGCCTTCACTGATTTATCATAGGTGCCCTTTCCGCGCTGGCGGTCGGTGCGCGATTTGTTGTAAAACGGGAGCGAGCATGTCACCTCAACGCCATGTTCGGCAAAAAACTCCGGCAGCGCCTTATACTTAGGCGTTGTGGTAAGAATAGTAAGGTTCGACCGGACAATAATATGCTTGCCAAGCTTGGAAACTTCTTCCACAAACCACTTGAAATGCGGATTCATTTCCGGTGCCCCCCGGTTAAATCAACGGTTTCAATATCGCTCCCGCGCAGGGCCTCAAGGCAATATTCAAATGTCTGCCGGCTCATAATTTCTTCACGATCGGGCCCGGCATCAACGTGGCAGTGCTTGCACGTCATATTGCACATATACCCCACATTGATTTGGAATATTTCAATGCCGGTTGGCTGAAGCGGAAATAGGTCAATTTCTCGCAGTTTTTCCCCGAACGAAGGCAGCTGCTCTAATTTTTCGGAATGATGGTTCAGAACTTCCAGCTGTACTTCCGGATCAGATAGATCGTGTTGTTGGGCTTTAAGTGATTTCATGTAGAATTTATTTCTATGGTGCAGTGATCCCGGTGCCTAACGCAATGGCATCACTAAATTAAACTTACATGCTCAACTTCTTCACTTGTTTCATCATCTGGGTACCGTGTACAAGCGAAGCGCCGCCACGAATAGCCGTTGCAACGTGCACCGCCTCCATCATTTGCTCTTCGGTTACCCCTTTTTCGAGCGTGTCGGTAGTGTAGGCATCAATGCAATAGGGACACTGCACGGCATGAGCCACCGCCAAGGCGATCAGTGACTTTTCGCGAGCCGTTAACGCGCCCTCTTCAAAAAACAGATCCGTAATATTCAAAAAACTTTTCCCCCAGTTCTTCCTGGAAATCGGTCAACGTTTTCAAAATTTTTTGAGGTCTTCGGGGTCGTAGTATTATTATCATA
>NNSL01000260.1 GCA_003123965.1 Balneolaceae bacterium SMO_bin1 | reverse complement strand
CGCAGGCTGGCGACGTATCTGCTTATATTCCAACCAATGTAATTTCGATTACTGACGGACAGATTTTCCTTGATATTGATCTCTTTAACTCCGGTGTGCGTCCGGCTATTGATGTAGGAACATCAGTATCACGTGTAGGTGGTTCGGCGCAGGTAAAATCAATGAAAAAGCTGTCGGGTACTATGAAGCTTGACCTGGCGCAGTACCGCGAGCTTGAGGCTTTTGCCAAATTCGGCTCCGACCTTGATCCCGCCACACAGCGCCAGCTCAAACGTGGTGAACGTACGGTTGAACTCCTTAAGCAGGATATTTATCAACCACGTGCCGTACAGGAGCAAATAGCGCTGTTGAAAATCAACGATGAGGGCATTCTTGATGAGCTGGCCGTTGATGAGATTCAGGACTTTGAATCAGATTTCCTTGAAACTATCAATGCAAAATACAGCAAAGAAATGGCTGAGCTCGCAGAAAGCGGCAAGCTGAGTGATGAATTTGCCGAAAAGCTGATGAAATCAGCCCATACTGTAATAGATCAACTTCAAGCCACAAAAGAAGAAGCGTAACTTATGGCGAACCTTCGCGACATACGCAATCGCATTGAGTCGATTCAGAACACGCAGCAGATTACCAAAGCCATGAAAATGGTAGCGGCGGCGAAGCTGCGTAAAGCACAGAATCGAATCATCGAAACACGACCGTATGCCTCTAAAATGCAGGAAATTGTGGCACGCCTGGTTAAAGCAGCCAGCGAGCATAACGAACTGCTGGAAGAGCGTGAATCCATTGATAATATTCTTTTCATAGTTATTGGATCAGATCGCGGGCTATGCGGTGGTTTTAATAATAATCTCTTCAAACAAGTTGAGAAGCGAATTAATAACGATTTTGCTTCATACAAAGAAGAAGAAACGCTCTCGGTGATGGCGATAGGGCGAAAGGCTACGAAGTACTTCGGCAAACGTAATTATAATGTTGTAACCGAGTTTCCCAGCTTTTTTGATGAGCTGAAGTTTGCCCAGATTTCTGAGATTATGAAATCAGTGATCAGTGAGTTTAAAGGTGGTATTTACGACGAAGTTTATATTGCCTACAATGAGTTTCAATCGGTAATTGCGCAGAATCGTTTGATAGAAAAAGTGCTTCCTATTCAGCCCGAGGCTTTGACAGACGAGGACGAAGAGGAACAGGATGAACATATCGATTATATTTACGAACCAAGCACAGATGCTATTCTGCAAGACCTGCTTCCGCTGCACATAAATATGCAGCTTTGGAAAGCGGTGCTTGAATCGAATGCAGCAGAACAGGGAGCACGTATGACGGCCATGGACAATGCAACTGAAAATGCTAAGGAGCTTGAAGAAGATCTGCGGCTTGAGTACAACCGTGCTCGTCAGAGTGCAATTACAACCGAAATTTCTGAGATTATTTCAGGTGCTCAGGCGCTTGAAGAAGCTTAATTTACAGGCCGTAGTGAATTAAATTTCTCTACTATTTTATCGATATAATTGCTATAATTAGTGCCTGAAATTGGAGAGGTGGCAGAGCCTGGTTGAATGCACCGGTCTTGAAAACCGGCAGGCCCTTCGCGGGTCTCGGGGGTTCGAATCCCTCCCTCTCCGCTTTACATAGCCCTTCCCAGCACTGGGTAAGGGCTATTTTTTTAATTAAAAAAATCCGCTTATCGTTACAGTCACTGATCAAGCTAACCCAGTTATCATGTCGTTTAAAAAAATAGTGATGCTCGTTGCATGCCTATGCATTGCGCAAGCAGCCAACAGCCAAGATACTGTTCGTGTTGCGATGCAGGAATTCATTGAACGGGGCCTGGAGAATTCAGGCCAGATTGATGCTGCGCGTCAAAACGTATCAATGGCCGAAAACCAAATCAATCAGGTGCAAGATCAGCGGTATATACCAAGTTTTACGCTACGTACTATGCATGGGCTGGTGCCGAAGGCCGAAACGGATCCCGAGGTTCCAGATACCTTTCTGGATGATTTAAGCAACCTTTCCGTATCAACAGAAGCAAATCTGGAACTCATTCAACCGGTTTACACATGGGGTGCGCTGCGTAATGCAGTAGAAGCTTCACGTTCGGCAGCCGAAGCCGCCCAGAGTCAATTCCAAATTCAGAAAAACGAAATTGAGGTACGGCTGTATGAATTATATCAGAGTTATTTATTATCAATGGAGGTAGAGCGCTTGCTTGATCAGGCGCAAAATCAAATCGACCGTGTTGAATCAACGCTTGAAGACTCAACCGGCCAGGCCTCAGATATTGATCAGTCTGACCTGTTTAAATTCAGAGTATTCAAGAAAGAATTTGCAGCACGCGCAGCCGAAGTGCAGCAAAACACAGCCTATATACAGCGCATTTGGAACTACGTATTGAGAGCAGATGAGGAAACGGTATACATGCCGGAAGAGCGCTTTTTGGACCCTGTGCAAAATGAAATTAGAACCTTCAGCTATTACAAAAACCGGGCGGTGAGCGAACGGCCGGAAATAAGGGCGCTGGAAGCAGGAATAGATGCCGCCGAGCACGGCCTCGAGGCTACCAAATCGCAGCAATATCCGGCTCTTTTTGTAGGTCTTTCGGGCACATATTTGAACACACCGAACCCTCCACTGGGCAATTATACCTTTCGATTAAACGATAATAACTTTGCTACCGGTGGTATAGGCATTGGGTTTCGGCAAAACCTGGACTTCTTTGGCCACCGCTACGATGTGCAAAAAAGCCGTATACAACGTCGTAAAGCCCAATTTTCGAAACAAGCGGCTACGGATGGTATTATTCTGCAAATAAACGAGAATTATAAAAATGCGAATACAACAAAAATTAAAATAGAAAAGACCGATGAAGCGTTAACAACTACAAAGCAGTGGGTTCGCCAAGAGCAATTAGATTACGATTTTGATATGGGCGACCCTAAAGATTTGATTGACGCAATCAAAAAAGAACTGGAACTGGAATTACAGTACAAACAACTAATTTTTAATTTCAACAAAGACATGGCCGAGTTATTTAAAAGTGCTGCACTGCCGGTTACGTCTTTGAATACAAGTTACTAGGCACATGAAAAACGTAATTTATTTATTTTTATCGGTTTTTATAATCAGTAGTACGGGATTACTTCACACCGCGAAGGCCCAAAAGAGTGAAGCTGCGGTAAAACAATTGCTGCAAGAGCGAGACGAAGAAATTAAAACCATATTAGGACCCGAGGGTACCGAATATACCCAGCAGCAGCGCCAGCGTTTAAAAGACGTAATTAACGGGGTGATTGACTACTCGGCAATGGCGCAATATGCGCTGCAAGATACGTATAATGAAATTACGCCCGATCAGCGCAAAGAGTTTGTCGACCTATTTTCTACAATAATTCGCGATCATTCACTGAATCAGCTCGACATTTACCGCGCCGACATACAGTATCGGGGGATAGAAATAAACGGTGATCAGGCTACGGTCACAACGATGGCCACACGCAAAAATATTCGCAAAGAAGTGGTTTATGAGCTTTTCTTTGAAAGTGATAGCAGTGAGTGGGTAGTAACAGATTTCACCATTGATGATGTATCAACAGCCGATTCCTACCGCCGGCAGTTTCAGAACATCATTCGCAAAAAGGGTTTCGACTCGCTGATGAACACCCTCCGAAAAAGAGCGAGCCGATAATTTAATAAACGCTCAAAACATCCTATATTCGGTCTATTATGTTACGATCGATACATCATCAAAAACTGGCTCCGGAGGGGTACGTCTATAATACGTATGGCCATCCGAAATATCTTAAGCACGCTGTTGCTTCTGTAGTGAGCCTGCGGCGTTACGATAACGACCGCCCCGTAGCCCTTGCCTGTATTGAAAAACATAAGGATATTCTCGAAGAACAAGGGCTCGATAACCTTTTTGATATCATCCACATTCTTGAACCGGAACGTGCGTCTATTGTTGGTTTCAAGCACAATGTGCATGAGTATATGTTTTTTGAACGGAACCTGTACCTTGACAGCGACATTATTTGGTGTAAAGAACCCGACGATTTATGGTCGTCTCTGGAACCCTACGATTTCACCGTAACAGGAACGCAGATCTCTGATAACTTTTTTGGCGGTCCCAAAAATATCGGTGTCATTCGAGATATTATTTTACAGCGCCGGCAGCGAACCTTAAACCGCTTCGGGCTAACCTATCTAAGCCGTGTGCAGACGGGTGTGATGTATGCACAGGATTATAATCTCACCAAGAAAGTGTGCAATCTTTCAAGCCAGATGCTCGACCGCAAGCACGAAACACATTTTCGTAGCCGAACCATGGAGCAAGGCCGTAGTGAGGAATCATGTGAATGGAGTATGGCCATGGCTATGTCAAAGCTTGAAGTTCCCGTCTATCCATGGCTTCAGGGGCACACGAGTCCGCAGCTCGATTATATTAGCGACTACACCGAGCACGATCCTGATTTTGAATACGTAAAATGCAAATACTACAGCGATCAGCTGGTATATAACCTGCGCGGACTGAAAATTAAGTGGCTGCGCCGTTTTCTCACCAATCTTTTTTCTTTATTCCCGGGCAAGGGTGATTATTTGATGACAACGCCATACTGCCTGCATTTTGGCTGGTATCATGAAAAACAGCCTTTCTTTGAGTTTGCCGAGCGCACATGGAATGCTCTGAAGGAACAGAAGTTTGAAAAACTAGTGTCGCCCGGCAATCGTTTGGAGAAATCCGTAAACTAACCCGGCTCTTTTGAAGAACGCTTTACTGCTGGCCCCGTATTTTTTGCCACGACGAAGGGTAGGAGCGTGGCGGCCGTTTAAATTTGCCATTCACCTGAAAGAGTTTGGCTGGCAGCCTCACATTATTACTATCAAGGAACCCGGCGGACGGCTTACCGCCAAAGAACAGCAACTGCTTGAAGGCATTCCCATTCACAAAATAACGCCGCCCTTCGATTTTACGCAAAAGTCGGGTAGTTCTATTGAAAGCTCAGATTCGGCCAATTCCAGTTCAAGTGATGGACTCTTTGATTCCTTGGCTTCGAGTATCGACCGAAACTTCCCAATCGATACCTGGCTGCCGCTTTTTTGGCTTCGAAAAGGCTTTTTATTTGAAAAAATGAAGCATATTCAGCCGAGGGTAATTTGGTCAACTGGTGACCCGTGGTCGAGTCACTGGCTGGGGCGTAAAACCGCCCAAAAGTTTGATATTCCGTGGGTAGCCGATTTCCGCGATCCCTGGACACTCGGCGGCGTTGATTTAAAAGAGCGCACCGCTTTTTCCCGGTATATTGATAAGAGGGCGGAGCAAGCTGTAATGCAAGACGCGAGTAAAATCACATTCACCTCACAGCAAACAGAACAGCTTTACCAGCAGCATTACGCTGATATAAATCAAAAAACTGCTACTCTTTACAACTGTTTTGACCGGATGCTCTATGATGATACCGAGGAAAATTTGGGCTTATTTGATAATGATAAATTGAATCTGTTGTTTTTTGGCAAATTCCGGAAGTTGTCACCCGCCCGGCCGCTTGTTGATATTCTGGCCGTATTAAAGCAAGAAAATGAGCAGGATTTACCTGTCGCTGTCCATAGCTTCGGCCCGCTCTCGGCAGAGGATCGCCGCTATGCAGCCCAACAAGGAGTGCTAAACTGTTTTGTGCAGCAGAGTCCCATACCGGCCGAGCAAGCGCTAAATGTGCTGCCTAAAGCCGATATCCTCTGGCTTAGTACCGAACCGGCGCGGCAAAATATCATCCCGGCAAAGCTATGGGATTACCTCGCAGCCGGTCAGCCTATTTTATCTATTGCTCCCAATCCGGAAATAGCTGATATACTCGCAGAAACCGGAGCCGGAATCCAGTTATCGCATCAGAATCCAGAAGAAGTCGCCGAAATTATTCAGCAAAGTATGCTTGCAAAACAGCAGGGGAAACCGTTACCTATAGCAGTGAATTATCGGGAAGAAAAAATTGAGCAGTATGAGGCGCAAAATGTAACCAAGCGCCTGGCCGCAATTTTTGATGAGCTAAGTTAACCATGGCAAAACAGGGATCACTTACGGAAAAAACGGGCGTTGTGGTATTTGCCCGCATCATCACTACGGTGATTGACCTGGCCATCGTTATTGCGACCATTCAGCTGCTCGCAAAAACAGATTTCGCGGTTATAAGCTACCTGCTGATGGTGCACGAAGTGGCCCGCAACTTAGCCACGCTGGGCTTTCCGGAAAGCGTGTTTTACTATTTTGAGCGCATCACCAAAGATGCCCGCAAAGCCTTTGTGCTGCAAACTTGTGGCATCTTACTTTTAATGGGCCTTATAGCCGGCGCGGCTATACTCGTTTTTTCCTATTTCGTACCAGTGGTCATCAGCAGCGAATGGGCTATTTCGGACGTCAACACCGTTCAGCAGCTGCTGCCGATCATGGCATTGGTAACGCTGCTTGAAGTACCTACGTGGCCGGTGACGAACATACTGTTGGCTTCCGATCGCCAAAAGGAGTCCTCGTGGTACGAGATGATCACCAGCGTACTCACCTTTAGCTGTCTCATCGGCCCGCTTGCGCTGGGTTATTCGCTAACGGTTGCTGTTTACGGTCTGCTGGCTTACGGCGTCATTCGCTTTGTAGGATCAATCATCTGGATGATGATCAGCCTGCCGCCACGGGTAGAAAAAGATTCCAGCATTCCGCTGCGCGAGCAGTTCAACTTTTCGGTGCCGCTCGGCTTTTCATCACTCGTAAACAAAATCAACCGATACGTTGATAATTCGTGGTCTCCATTCTTCTTTGCGGGCGCAGCTTTTGCCGAATATACTATTGGCGCGCAAGAAGTTCCTATTATCAGGGTGATACCC
>NNSL01000431.1 GCA_003123965.1 Balneolaceae bacterium SMO_bin1 | reverse complement strand
CCGCCACGTAGGATACGGCGACGGCGTATACAAGAGTGAGGATGGCGGAAGCAGTTGGAAGAATATGGGGCTCGAAAACTCCGAGCATATCTCCAAGATTATCATTCATCCCGAAAATTCTGACGTAATCTGGGTAGCTTCACAAGGTCCACTGTGGAATTCAGGAGGTCAACGGGGCCTTTATAAATCTACCGATGGAGGCGAAAACTGGAATAAGGTACTCGGCGGTGATGAATGGACCGGTGTTACAGACGTGGTGATGGACCCGCGCGATCCCGACCGAATGTATGCCGCCACATGGCAGCGTCATCGCACAGCAGCAGCCTATATGGGAGGCGGACCAGAATCAGGCATCCATAAAACGAACGATGGTGGTGAAACCTGGACGGAATTAAAAAACGGACTGCCCGGAGCTAATATGGGCAAGATAGGACTGGCTATTTCGCCTCAGAAACCGGACATCGTTTATGCCGCCATAACCCTTGAACGAACCACGGGAGGCATATTTAAATCGGAAGATCGCGGCGCCTCTTGGAAAAAGATGTCGAATACGGTAGCGGGCGGAACCGGCCCCCATTACTACCAGGAATTGTATGCATCGCCCCACCACTTTGGCACTATTTATCTTATGGATGTAGTGACCGAAGTATCAACCGATCATGGGGCTACTTTTAACAGCATGGGTGCTGACAATCGCCACGTTGATGACCACGCAATTGCATTTCGGGAGGATGATCCGAACTATTTACTGATGGGAACCGACGGCGGCATTTACGAGAGTTTTGACCGGGCCGAGAGCTGGCACTTTATCAACAATATGCCTATAACCCAGTTTTACAAAGTAGCTGTAGACAATGCCAAGCCTTTTTACAATGTGTACGGCGGCACGCAGGATAACGGCTCCCAAAAAGGCCCATCGCGTACCGATAATGACGATGGCATCCGCAATGCCGATTGGCAAAAAACGCTCTTTGCCGACGGCCACGACACGGCCACGGAGCCGGGTAATCCCAATATATTCTACGCAGAAACCCAGCAGGGCGGCCTGCATCGCATCGACGCCGTTACTGGCGACCAGGTATTTATTCAGCCTCAACCCGATAAAGGGGAAGAGTTTGAGCGCTTTAACTGGGATGCGCCGGTCGAAGTAAGTTTTCACAAACCCACCCGCATTTATACCGCATCGCAGCGCGTATGGCGCTCAGAGAATCGTGGAGATAACTGGACAGCCATTTCCGGCGATTTAACACGCGACGAAGAGCGCATTACGCTCGATATCATGGGCAAACAACGTAGCTGGGACAATCCCTGGGATGTAAATGCAATGTCGAACTATAACACCATTACCTCCATTGGGGAATCGCCGCTGAATGAAGATTTAATTTACGCCGGCACTGACGACGGGCTGATTCACGTTACGTCTGACGGCGGTGAAAATTGGCGCCAAATTGAAATTGGCAATATTCAGGATCTGCCCGATGCGCGCATTTGTGAACGATATTAAAGCCAGCCATCATAATGAGAATACGGTTTACGTGGCTTTTGATGATCATAAAAACGGCGACTTTAGTCCCTATATACTCAAAAGTACCGACCGCGGTGAGAGCTGGGAACTCATCAGCGAAGACCTGCCCGATCGGCATTTGGTCTGGCGGACCGTGCAGGACCATGAGAACGAAGATCTGCTGTTTGCCGCTACCGAATTCGGCGTATTCTTTACCGTTGACGGCGGTGAAAACTGGCAGGAGCTAAATGGAAACGTACCCACTATTTCCTTTCGTGACGTGACCATCCAGCGGGAACATGAAGACTTGGTGCTGGCTTCGTTTGGTCGCAGTTTCTGGATTCTTGACGACTACTCCCCGCTAAGAAACGTGAACCAAGAAAATCTGAGTGATGAAGCCCACCTGTTCGGCACTCGTGACGCTTTTTGGTTCATCCCAAACAGCGTAGTGAGCTCAATGGGCGGAAACTATTACAAGGCAGATAATCCGCCATACGGTGCCGTATTCACCTATTACTTAAAAGACGGTTACGAATCGCTTGAATCACAACGTAAACAGAGTGAGCAGGAATTAGAGGCAGACCAAGACGTTCCCTTCCCTGGATGGGACAAGCTAGAGCGGGAAATTCGTGAAGAAGGGCCGCGCGTAATATTGACTGTAAAGGATCAAAACGGCAACGTTGTAAATAAGGTTGCCGGTCCAGCATCAAAAGGATTTCACCGCGTAAACTGGGAGCTTGAATATCCATCTAAAGATGTGGTAAACCTGGAGGGATCCGGGGAAGGCTTCTATGGCAGCGGCTTTATGGCTACGCCCGGCACCTATACCGTTTCTCTTTCGAAGTTTGTCCGTGGTGAAATTACCCAGATCGCTGAACCTGATACTTTTGAGGTTGTTCCGCTGCAGGATCCTGCAATTGAAGGATCGTCTGATGAATCCATTGTGGAATTCCGCGAAAACCTGGAGCAGTTCCAGCAGAATCTAACGCAGGCAACAAACACACTTCGCACTCAGCTCGATAAAGTTAACGCCATGCAGCGAGCACTTATGCGAGCTGAAGAAGAGGCCCCCGAACTGGCCAAACGCCTCAACGAGGCAAGGCTGCAACTGCTTGAGCTAAATGAAGTAATGAACGGCAGCGAAGCTAAAAATCAGATCGGAGAGCGAAATCCGCCCTCACCACGAGATCGCCTGTTTACCGGCTACCGCGCCCTAAGTACCACTTACGGGCCAACAGAGATGCATCGCGAGCAGGTTGAAATTGGCAAAGAGGAACTGGACGAATTTGAGCAGGAGCTCAATGACTTTGTGGAGAACGTAATGCCCAGCCTGGAGAAGGCACTCGAAGAAGCCGATGCTCCGCCGCTGGAAGATCACTAACACGATACGACCTTGCTTCCCAAACCTGACAGGCTTTCGAAACCTGTCAGGTTTTTTAATGGCGCTCATCGAATAAAATTAATGCGGGGATAATACCAGACAGATTTATTTTTTGCGATAAGAATACTGTTCAGAATAACTATCAATAAATTGTATCCGTAAAGAACCGCTATAAAAACGATAAAGGATAAATAAGCTTCTGTAATCAGGGAAGGTGAAATATCTCCCGCCTGGCTTAAATTTTGATTGATACTGAAGATGGTCCAGAATAAACCACCAAAAAGACCAATACACCACGTGATTTGAAAATTCAGGAGATCCCTGCCTACTTCATTTAAATCACGAATTTTATCTTTTTTGGTGATCCAGAGTATCAATGGAATCAAAATGCCGAGCAATGGAAATAGAATAAAGGTAAGTGCAGTAAAATTAACTACCGAAAGATAGGTGGTATCTTCTTCTTTCTTCCATTCCATTATTTCATCCATGGAGACGTCTAAAGCTTGCGTCAAGCGCTTCAGGGTCTCACCTTGTGGTTTGTTCTCACCATTTTCTACGCGCTGAACCGTACGTAAACTTACTCCGGCTTCTTCTGCCAACCGCTCTTGAGAATACCCCTTTCGTTCTCGTACCCGTTTTATTTGATTTGACATCATGGATTGTGTGTTGAGTTAAAAAGTACGGGATCAAACTAAGTGACAGGAAGTATCTTAACCACGCCATTGGGGCGTCATCTTTACGACAGCAATGTCAGATAGGCTCCGAATAACCCTAAAGCCGTAATTAACAGCACCAAACCGACAATCAAGACCTTTAAAAAGGATGAGCTTTTATCCCACTTTTCTTTAGCCCATTCGATCCATTTACGGAGCCCCACTTCAACCTTATCAAGCACTATGGCGAGCAGTAATGATTCTTGAGCAATTAATCCCAGGCCGATGAAAATAAAGAAAAGCCCCGGGCCCGGAGTGAAAATCATAATCAACCCAAGGGTCCCAAACACTGAACCCAATCCTATAAAAGCAATCGCTTTAGTATACCCTCACGGGCAGCCTGTCGCCTTCGGTATTGCCGGCGAAACCGTTTGCCTGGCGGATCGTCTTGTATCTTATTCCATGCCTCTTCAAAAGTTTTAAACATTGTTCACCTGCAAAGCCATTTTAGGGTATCGGTGCCGTCGGGTTGCCAGAAGATGGGTGGCTGCTGGGCGTCGCTCAATGGTTCTGTTGGCTTGTCAAATCCAGCCAGCTGTGTTCCATCAATTGTGTAAACACTCTGCAAGTTGCCACTAAATTGCGTTGTCAAATCCGCTGCCATTTGTTCATCACCCTGTATCCAATAACAAATAAAATCTTGGTCGAGCTCCAGCCCTGCCTCCTGCACTAAAAATCGTTGAGAAAAAACTGCGAGCGCTCAATTGCTGTATTGTAAGCATAGCGTTGATTCAATTTCGCCTCAGGCTGTTTGTGCTGCGGATTTTCACTTAAAAATTGTTCGCAGGCTGTACGCAATTTCCCGGCAATAGATTCAAAAGCAAAGGGTGAAACTATTACAGCCACCGAGCGGCAGCCTTGCCCTCCATAACGCAAAATGGCTTCTGCTAATTTATGAAAATGTTCTTCTTCATCTTGATCAAAATACGCCAGAGAAAAATGGGCAGTACGAATTAAGTACTTAGTTTCTGAGGTTTCCATATTCAGGTTTCTAATTGCCTGTTTGACGCCCGGAACCGACCTTTGCGAACCCGCAAATAACACCTTGTCACTGCGCATATCTTCAAAATCATCCAGCCGATGGCTCCATTGCACATCAACGGCACTCCAAACCTCAGTTTTTTTTACTTCATTCAGAAAAGTGGACAGCAGATACGGATCTTTGCGTGAAATTTTACCCGTGTATTTTGCCCCGCTTAAGAGCACGGCCAGCACATCCTGAAAACCAACCAGTGGCAGGTTACCAGCATGCAGGCACAAGATATTTTTAGATTCCACACCATCATCCTCAGATACACCGGCTTGTTTCACCCATTGCTCCATGGCATCTTGGGTGAATGTGTTGCGAAGCGATTTTAATGCAAACTGTACATCTTCAAAGCTGAAATAATTTTCTTCTACCGTATTATGCACGGCCCGCAGCAGATGCTCGTTATCATCACTGAGCCAGGTATCTGCCACTTTTGACAATGTTTCTATGCGTTTTTGCACTTCGCTCATAAATTCTACGTTAGTCCTCGTCAATTAAAAAGTTGCAGCCGCGCAGATCTTTGGGGTTCCACCGCCCCAATACCTGAAAACGATCCTGCTCATCCATTATGCCGCGGTCACCCGTTAACAAGAAAGAACATGAGTGCACATTGGCCAAGTCTATAACACCAATTAGTCCTTCATGATAGGGAATTAATTTTTCTTGGTGATCATCTGCATTTCGCACCGAAACCTGCATCCAGGGCACTTCACGGAACCACTTGCCGCCTGTTGTGTAGGCCTGACTAAGAAGTTCGCACATCCCATATTCCGAATGTATTCGGCTGATATCTATGCCAAAACCGGTTGCCATTTGCCGATGCATAGCCGTGCGATCCATTTCTCGCTTATGTGTTTTCATACCGCCAGTTTCAATGACGACACTGTTAGATGGCAAACTGACCTCAGATATATCAACCAAATCAAGCAGCCCAAATGCTGCGCCAAATAGAATAAGCTGTTTTCCCGAGGCTTTTATATCATCCACTTCACCTTGACTCAGCGGTTTATTAAGCTTTAAAAAACGGCTTTTCTTAATTTCGTCATGCGCAATAAGCTCATTTAACATCCAGATCAGTGACGAATTGGAATTATCAGCATAGCCGGGTGTATAAGCCAAAATCACCGCATTATTGAGATCATAAAAATGGTTAAACCCATTTAGTACAGACTTGCGATACAAATCAGCATCATAGACAAGGTGCTGGCTACGCTGCATACTTTCCGTACCACTACTCTTAAAAACAAGTTCCGGTTCCGCATCGGGTTCAGACGTAATAGTAGCATCTTTAAAGGCTCGAACCGGCAATAGTGGAATGGCATCGACGTCATTTAAAACGGTATCCACATTCACACCTAACGCATCACAAAACCGGCGGTATACGGCATTCCGTTCGTACTGATATTTGAAAACCATGCGCGCTTTTTCTTCAAAAGGCTCATCTGAGAATATGTATTCAGCCCAATTTTGCATGATCTATTAACTCAATCCTACACGTTGAAAAATACGATCAACATTGCGGGTGTGGTGCTCCAGATCAAAGGCCTCCTCAATATCTTCATCAGATAGGTTTGCCTGTACCGTTTCATCGGCTTCAACCAAATCACGAAACATCGTCTTTTCTTCCCACGCCTGCATGGCCAACGGCTGTACCGTATCGTACGCTTTTTCGCGGCTCATTCCCTTATCAATCAGCATATGCAGCACGCGCTGCGAAAACGTAAGCCCATACGTTTTGTAAATGTTTTCTTCCATATTTTCCGGAAAGATGGTAAGCTTCTCCACTACGCCGGAAAATCGGTTCAGCATATAATCGAGTAAAATAGTGGCATCGGGCAGGATGATCCGCTCAACGGATGAATGTGATATATCGCGCTCGTGCCAAAGCGGTATATTTTCATACGCCGAGGTGATGTAACCGCGAAGCACACGCGAGCAGCCCGAAATATTTTCCGAGCTCACCGGGTTACGCTTGTGCGGCATTGATGATGATCCTTTACTGTCCTTTCGAAAAAATTCTTCAGCTTCACGAACCTCAACTGCGCTGCAGGTGCCTAAATTTCCACGGCCATCTTTTCCATGGTTGATCCGATGAGCGCCAGCACCGAAATGTAGTGCGCGTGGCGGTCGCGCTGCAGGGTTTGGGTTGATATGGGTGCCGGTTGCAGGCCCAGTTTTCGCATACGTACTCTTCCACTTCCGGTGGAATATTAGCAAAACGTGCCGACCGAACCACTCATTTTGCCAAACTCAACATCAGCC
>NNSL01000427.1 GCA_003123965.1 Balneolaceae bacterium SMO_bin1 | reverse complement strand
AAATACTCTGCATGAAGTATCCGATACAAAAATGGAAACGGTTTCGCCGGCGCCGCAAAAATCGCGACAAGCCCAAGCGCAAACCGATACCCCGCATCGTCGTTCCCAGCTTTTTTACGCTGATGAACCTATTCTGCGGTTTCTTGGCTATTCTCAGCATTTCTGAAGGCCGACTGTTTTTTGGGGCGTGGCTTATTGTCTCGGCCGGGTTATTTGATGCACTTGATGGTTTTATGGCGCGCCTCTCTAATGCCACAAGTCAGTTCGGTATTGAGCTCGATTCTATCAGCGATGTTGTTTCCTTTGGTGTTGCTCCAGGCTTCATGCTATATAGCCTTGGGCTCAATGAAATGCCATTCTTAGGGCTTATTTTAAGTGCATTGCCGCCCCTTTGTGGAGCTGTTCGTTTAGCCCGGTATAACGTAGAAGCGCACAGTTCCGGCAGCGATAGAGGTGACTATTTCATCGGCCTGCCCATCCCTGCACAAGCCATAATGATATCTGCTTTCTACCTCACTTTTTACGATCGCATGGAGTTGTTTGCGGGCTTTCAAGCGGGTATCAACACAATTCTGATTCCGTTGATTATTCTGCTTTCATTTCTGATGGTAAGCACCATTCCTTTTGATAAAGTCCCTTCGTTCGATCGCGAATCTCTCCAAAAATACAAAGGGCGTCTGTATCTCTTCATATTTTATGGTGTGCTCATTGTATTCTTATGGGAAGTTGGGCTTATGATCGTTTTTTCCGCATTTATTGTTAAGGGTATCGGTTTGGGGGCCATCCGTTTTTGGTATAACCGCTTTGGTGATGAACCCAATTCTTCGTTTTAATGTTAATTGCTTTAAAATCAGAAACATCAGTTGATTTTAGAACGCGCGGATAGTATTTTCGCCTTGTCATGAAAAAACACGTAGCTCACTTAAATATTTGGTGGTGGCTTCATTCATCTGAAGCAGTGGGCAACGTGTGAGTAGCAAAAAGTTTTTTTAAAAAACGAGCCCGCTGCAGGTAACTGAAGCGGGCTTTTTTATTTTATACAATGGATATTAAGACATTTAGAAAATACGCAAAAGAATACTCGGCTGTGCCCGTTTATCGCCGCCTTATGGCTGATACGCTTACTCCTGTATCATTATTTTTAAGCCTGCGCGAAAATGCTGAATATCCCTTTCTGCTGGAATCGGTTGAGGGGGGAGAACAACTTGCGCGATATTCGTTTCTGGGACGCAATCCATACCAAATTTTAAAATACCACCAAGGGGAGGTAAAGCTCAAAAGCCAAGGTGAATCTACTTTACTGAATCAATCATATTTTGAAGCACTTAAAGAACTGACAACAGCATTTAATGAACCTGATATTCCAGATTTACCACGGCTGACCGGTGGTGCTGTTGGGTTTTCATCGTATGACACGGTTCGTGATGTAGAAAGTTTGCCTGACCAGCCGGAGGATGATTTATCACTGCCAGATGCTGTTTGGGCTTTTTATGATGAGGTGTTTGCCTTCGACCATGTCAAACAGCAGGTTATCATCATAAAAACGGTTTTTCCAAGTGAATCAGACAAAGCGATTGAAGAGTTATTTGAGGCAGCGCAGAACCGGCTTGACGAACTTGAAAAAGAGGTATTTCATCAGCCCCGCGCTGCAGGCGATTTTTCATTAGATCCGGATGCATTGCAAAGCAATGTATCGCAAGAGCATTTTCAGGAAAGTGTAAAAAAAGCCAAAGAATATATTTACGAAGGCGACATTTTTCAGGTTGTATTGTCGCAGAGGTTTGAAACAGATTTTGAAGGCGACCGATTTATGCTGTACCGTGCGTTGCGTATGGTTAATCCATCGCCGTACCTTTTCTTTCTGGATTTTGGAGATGTGGCTTTGGTTGGTTCATCACCTGAAGTGCTGGTGCGCGTGCAGGATCGAAAAGCGGTACTGCTTCCAATCGCCGGCACGCGACCACGGGGCAATACACCAGAAGAAGACAAGCAGCTTGAGCAAGAGCTTAAAAACGATCCCAAAGAAATTGCCGAGCACGTAATGCTCGTAGATTTGGGTCGTAATGACTTGTCACGTGTATGTAAATCGGGAACTGTGGCACCGGTGAGAAATCAGGTTGTGGAGCGATATTCCCATGTTATGCATATAGTTACAGAACTTAATGGTGAGCTTGCAGACGGGCAAACGTCAGTAGATGCGCTCATGCAGACATTTCCTGCTGGAACAGTAAGCGGTGCACCAAAAATTCGAGCAATGCAGATTATTGATGAGCTTGAAACAACCAAACGCGGACCGTACGCCGGAGCAGTTGGTTACTTCGATTTTTCTGGAAATATGGACACATGTATCGCAATTCGAACGATGTTGGTTACGGATGATCGAGTGTTTATTCAGGCCGGAGCCGGTATAGTTGCCGACAGTGATCCCTCAACAGAATTTATTGAAACAAAAAATAAAGCAGCAGCGCTGGTTGAAGCGCTAAGCGTTGCGCTTGAAATAACAGATAATTAATACACATGAAGACCATTTTATCGGGTATAACGCCCTCTGGAAAACTCCACATTGGCAACTATTTTGGGGCTATTCGTCAGCATATTGCCATGCAGGAAAAGGGTGATGCGTTTTATTTTATCGCTAATTACCATTCATTAACGTCCGTAAGTGATGGGCAGCAAGTTCGTGAAAATACATATGATATTGCCCTGGATTACTTAGCGCTTGGCCTTGATCCTGCAAAGTGCACATTCTTTGCTCAGAGTGATGTGCCGCAAGTCACGGAACTGGCGTGGATATTAGGCACTATCTGCCCTGTAAGCTTGATGGAAAAAGGCGTGGCCTATAAAGATAAAGTAGCACAAGGCCTGAATCCGAATATTGGTTTATTTACCTATCCTATTTTACAGGCCGCGGATATTTTAATTTATGATTCTGATATAGTGCCGGTAGGGCAGGACCAAAAGCAGAATATCGAAATTTGCCGCGATTTGGCCGGTAAACTGAATCACATTTACGGCGATGATCTGCTGAAGCTGCCCGAAGAGCATATTGTAGAATCAGTTGCAGTAGTACCCGGCATTGATGGACAAAAAATGAGCAAATCGTATGGTAACACTATTGGCATTTTTGATGAAGGGAAAGTGTTAAAGAAAAAAGTGATGTCCATAGAAACCGATTCAACACCGCTGGATGAACCAAAAGATCCTGAAAAATGTAATGTTTTTGCTCTGATTAAACTCTTTGCGGATGAAGCTAAAGCTCAGGAAATAGCCGAAAAGTATCGCACCGGCGGTTATGGATACGGTCATGCAAAAAAAGAGTTGCTGGGGCTTATTGAAGATTACTTTGCCGATGCCCGTAAAAAACGCAAGGAGCTTTCACGAGATATGGATTACGTGAAAGATATATTGAAACAGGGCGGAGCCGAAGCCCGCGAACGTGCCGAATCGGTTATGGAGCCGATTCGCAGAGCCACAGGTATTATCAAAAATCACTAAAGGTCTATGATTCTAATCATCGATAATTACGATTCCTTTACTTATAACCTGGTGCATTTGGTGGCAGAATACACCGATGATTATAAAGTAGTGCGAAACGATGCCATTACTGTAGAAGAAATTAAAGAATTAAACCCCTCGGGAATTCTTATTTCACCGGGCCCCGGGCGACCCAAAGATGCGGGTATTACCAGTAGCGTTATCCGCGAATTTGCTAAAAATGTGCCTATTCTGGGTGTATGTCTGGGGCATCAGGCCATTGGTGAAGCATTTGGCGGCAATGTAATACATGCCCCCAAGCTGATGCACGGCAAAACTTCTACTATTCACCACGATGGAAAAGGTGTATTTGAAAGTGTTGAAGATGGTTTTACAGCCACGCGTTATCACTCGCTTGTGCTTGAGCCTGATAGTATCCCGGATGAATTTGATATAACGGCCCGCAGCGAGGACGATGTAGTGATGGGTATCCGCCATCATGAATATCCGCTCGAAGGCATACAGTTTCACCCCGAAAGCCTGCTTACCACAGCGGGCAAGCAACTGCTCGCTAACTGGATCGCACGTTGCCGAAAAAAAGAAGAACTTAATCGATAATACATTATGATCAATATTAAAGATATACTTGAAAAGCTGGCTCAGCGCCAGGATTTAACGCCCGAAGAAGCCCGCAAAGCACTGGGCGGCATACTTGAAGGGGAAGTAGGTGTTGAGCAAACTACTGCTTTTTTGCTTGGCATGCGTGCCAAAGGCGAAACCATTCAAGAGCTCACCACTTTCGTAAAGGTAATGCGCGAAGCCGCCGTAACTCCGGATGTTGAAATTGACAATGCCGTAGATTTATGCGGTACCGGCGGTGATAACTCTGGGACGTTTAATATTTCAACGGCCGCCATGTTTGTTGTGGCAGGGGCAGGGGTTCCGGTTCTAAAACACGGCAACCGAAGCGTATCCAGCAAAAGCGGCAGCGCAGATGTGCTTGAAGCGCTCGATATTGTTGCAACGCTGCACAAAGAACAGGTTGAACATGTATTTAAAGAGACAGAAATGGCATTCATGTTTGCGCCGCATTTTCATCCGGCCATGAAAAACGTAATGCCCGCCCGGCAAATTCTGGGTATCCGTTCGTTCTTTAACACCATGGGACCACTACTTAATCCAGCCGGGGTTAAACGGCAAGTGGTGGGCGCTTTTGATAAACGCACGGCCCGGCAAATTGCTGAAATTTTATCAAACCTCGACTCAAAAAAAGGTGTACAGCGTGCACGCCCGCGACGGGCTCGATGAATTCAGTCTTAGTGCTCCTACTTTTGTCTACGAATTAGAAAATGGCGACGTGCAGGAATGTGAAACCTTTGATCCGGCCAGCCTGGGGTTTGATCCGGTTAGTCTGCAGCAGCTACAGGGAGGCGATGCCTTCTTCAATGCCGACATTATACGATCAATATTACAAGGTAAAGCCACCGATGCCCAGCAAAATATCGTGCTGCTTAATGCCATCTTTGGCATTCATGCATCGGGTAAATCTGACTCACTGAAGGATGCCAAAGATATGGCAATTGAAAGTATTGAATCGGGGTCTGGCTATAAGGCGTTGCAGCGCATGAGTGAGGCAACCAATGACGTTATGAATCTATCCTGATATGGCTACCATTTTAGAAGAAATAGTAGAGCAAACAGCTGCCGATATTAAAAAACGGAAGCGTAAAACCTCTTTTTCTGATTTCGATTCATTCTCTGAGTTTGAGCGTGATCGCCGGTCTTTTAAAGAGGCCTTAACTGCATCAAACACGGTTTCTATCATTGCCGAAATTAAAAAAGCGTCGCCTTCAAAAGGATTAATTCGCAAAGATTTTGATCCGCAGCGTATTGCAGCACAATACCAGGAGGGTGGAGCTGCGGCTATTTCAGTATTAACGGACGCCCCGGCATTTAAAGGTAGCCTAGACTACCTGCAGATTGTGTCGCAAGAAGTACAGCTGCCCGTGTTGCGCAAAGATTTTATAATCGATCCTTACCAGGTAAAAGAAGCACGAGCCTATGGTGCTGATGCTATACTTCTTATTGCTACCATAACAGATGGTTATCAATTAGAAGAGTTATACCATGCCGCCGCAGAATTCGAACTTGACTGCCTGGTGGAATGTTACACCGAGCAAGATCTACAGCAGGTAAATTTACAGGACGTAGAAATATTGGGTGCAAATAATCGTGATTTGCATACCTTTGATGTTGATGTTCACCGAGGTATTACATTACTTCAGTCAGCCCCGGAAAGCACTGTGCTGGTGTCTGAAAGTGGGCTTCGGACGGCTGATGACCTTCATCTTTTATATCAGAATGATATTGATGCAGCCTTGATAGGTGAGCACTTTATGCGGCAAAAAAATCCCGGTGAAGCCGTGCGTCAGATCTTAAATGAACTTGAAAAGTTAATTGAAAAAAATCCTGAATTAAGTTCAGGATGATATTTTGTTGTTATGTTTGCAGATGAAGAAGCGCGATCGAAAGTTAAAATATGCGGGCTGACCAGCCTGCACGATGCCCGTTTTGTTTCCGGTGCTCTGGTAAACTATATGGGGTTTATCTTTTATGATGAAAGCTCGCGCTACATCGAACCGGCTAAGGCTGGAGCCATTATCAATTGGATTGAGGGACCCGAGTGCGTGGGTGTTTTTGTTAATCAACCGCTGGACGACGTGAATATGATAGCGCGGCAAACCGGGGTTGATATGGTCCAGTTGCACGGCAATGAATCGGCGGAATATTGCGACTTGGTGGAGAAACCAGTCATCAAAGCTATCCATATTTCCGATGATACAACAGCCGAAGCACTATCCGATAAAATAGCATCCTATCGCCCTCATGTGGACTATTTTCTGTTTGATACAAAGATTGACGGCGAATGGGGTGGTACTGGCAAAACCTTTGACTGGGAAATACTAAAAGAAGGCGCCGCCGGTGTGCCATTTTTCCTATCAGGTGGTCTAAATGCACATAACATTCGTGCCGCTTGCGAAACGGTTCACCCGTTTGCAGTTGATCTTGCCAGCGGTGTTGAAAGCGAGCCAGGCGTGAAGTCATTTGACAAGGTTGAAGCGTTTATGGAAGAAATGCGCGAAATTTGGGATGAGCAGGAAATGGGCGAACTTTAAATTACATGGAAGAAGACATGCAGCAAACAAAAAAATATGCATATCCCGATAATCGAGGATATTTCGGAAAGTTTGGCGGAAAATTTGTCCCGGAAATTTTAATTCCTGTTTTAGAAGAACTGGAATCTGCCTATGCCGAAGCCTGGCAGAATGATGATTTCCAAAACGAATTTCGCGGTCTGCTAAAAGAATACGTAGGGCGACCTACCGAGTTGACCTTTGCCAACCGGCTGACTGAATATTACGGG
>NNSL01000442.1 GCA_003123965.1 Balneolaceae bacterium SMO_bin1 | reverse complement strand
GTTTTAAAACGCAAAAATGAACATTGGGTTTTGTAACATAGAACTTCAAATACAGTATAACGCCTCTTTCTATACACCCAATAAATTATCCAATGCCTTACGCTATAAAAGCATTCTTATTCATCCCCCTTTTTCTGTTTATTACGTCAAGCAGTTTTGCCCAAAAGGTGATTGAAGGCACCGTGCGCGACGCCAAAACTGGCGAAACGCTGCCCTCGGCCAACATCGTGGTGATGAATGAGTACCGGGGTACCATCACCAACAGCAACGGTATGTATTCGCTCACCATCCCGGATTCACTGCTGCCCGTAACGCTGCAGGTGCGCTATATCGGCTTCCAAAGCGTTGAGCGTGAAATCAGCAGGAACAGCGCCCGTCAGCAAGATTTTGAACTGGCACCATCGGTAAGCGAGCTTGGTGAAATTGTAGTCACCGATGAAGACCCGGGCCGGCGCATTATGCGACAGGTAATTAAACGCAAGCAAGAGTGGCGGGCCAAGTTGGAGACCTATCAGGCCGATGCTTACAGCCGGCAGAATCTATCCAATGATACCTCGCTGGTGATGATAACAGAATCGGCTTCCGAAATTTTCTGGGATAAAGAGCAGGGGCACCGCGAAGTGCTGAAATGGCGGCGCCAAACAGCAAATATCGATGCCGATCAGAACTTTGCGGGCGTCAGTTATTTGCCCAACTTTTATGACGATAACGTTGAAATCGCCGGCTTCGATGTGGTGGGCGTTACGCACCCGGATGCATTTTCGTACTACGATTTTGAGCTCATTGAACAGCTGCAAATGGATGGGCAGCCGGTATATCGTATTCGGGTGATTCCGGAGCGCGATCTGCAGCCTTTGTTTCGCGGTGAAGTATTTGTACTTGATGAGGCCTTTGCCCTGCTGGAGGTGCGGCTCGAGCCCAACAGTGTGGTCCGGTTCCCGCCGCCCGTACAAGATTTTAACCTGTCCTACAGCCAGCAATTCAGCAATTATGGCGGCGATTTCTGGCTGCCGGTTGACGCCCGCATCAATGGTACGATTAAAATTGGGATGATTGGCCTGCAATTTCCACGACTACAATTACGGCAACTGGCCAATGTGAGCAACTACAGGGTTAACGTGCCGCTGCCCGACTCCCTGTACGAGCAGGATGATATTTTTACGGTTGATACCACCTCCACGCGGCAGGACTCTATCGCACGGGTATTTTCGGTTGAGCCGGTTCCACTTTCTGATGAGGAGCAGAAGGCATATAAAGACATTGACAGTACCCAAACGCTGGAAGAAGTATTAAAGCCAACGGGTTTCCTGGCGCGATTTGTAGAGTTCACGGAAGATGAAGATGCCGATACGAGCGGAACCTCGGTAAGTGCATCGGGTATTCCGGGGCAATTTTCACCAGGGCTGCGCTACAATCGGGTGGATGAACTTTTTGCAGGGTTGAAGTATTCGATTGATCCCTTTGATGGACTCGATATGTCGGTGAATGGGGGGTACAGCACGGGTTATGACGATTGGAGTTATGGAGCCGGGGCGACCTACGATTGGTCGAGCAGAAGGATAGAATATGAACTCGGAATTGTCTACCAGGCTGAAACGGCGCCCCGGTATCAGTCGCAAATTATCAGCCCGGGACTTTCTACCGTAAGCAACCTGCTCGGCGCCGAAAACTATTTTGATTTTTACAGGCACGAAGGATTTGAGATTAAAGCGGGCGTGCGCGACCGGCAGACCGATTTGTCACTGCAGGCGGCATTCACCAGTGCGGATCATTCGTCACTGCAAACCGAAACCGCCTACGATATTCTGGGACGAGATAACAGCCCGCGTATCAACCCCGCTATTGATGAGGGCAACATGAATTCGATTTCACTTTTAGCGGGTTATAATTTAAATGAGGACTATAATTTTGGGATCACTGGTCGCAATCGGCTGGCTTTTGAAGCGGAACATTCCAGCGATGCACTGGGCTCAGATTTTGCCTTTACACGATATGCCGCGCACCTTGATTGGAGCGTGCCAACCTTTTATCAACGCCGCGTTTTCCCCAACATATGTTGAGTATAAGTATAGACGCTAGTACTTTTTCCGGTGATTTGCCGCTTCAGAAATTTGGTATCATAGACGTGGCGCCAAGCGTGCTCAGTTTGTTTGAAGGGCTTCGGGCGGCGCGTTTTCAACCGTATGAAGGGGAGCAGTATGCCGCCATCAATCTTGAGCATAATTTTAGAACGGTTCCATTTGAGCGGCTTGGGCTCACCTATCTCGTTGAGCAAAACATTGGTGTGATTATTTTCGGCGGAGCAGCACAGTCCTGGGTATCAGACCAACGCGAGCAGCAGTTATTTGATGAGTTTGGGTATGTACCAAATACAACGGACGGGCCGCACTTTGAGGCAGGAGTCTCCCTAAACGGAATTCTCGGTGTGTTTCGCGTTGATTTTGCAGCGCGTATTGACGAACCGGGTTTCTTGGTAGGAGTGGGAATTGGCCGGTTTTTCTAAATAAAAAAGGCGGACCCGCAATGAGTCCGCCTTCAATAAAGCTTGATAAGCAGTGCGTACTAGTTATTCATTGAGCCGCCGCTGCCCTGAATAGGATGCGATTCGGCACGTCGGTTTTCGCGACAGCCTTGTGCTTCCGTTTGGTCGGCGCATGGAACCGGTGCTTTACCCAGTCCGCGTGTTTCAATACGGCCTTGCGAAAGACCATTGTTAGTATAGAAATCTGCAACAGATGATGCACGACGCTGGCTGAGACGCAGGTTATACTGGTCGCCGCCCACGTGGTCGGTATATGCATCAATACGCACGTCAAAGTTCGGTGCATCCATCAGCATGCGGATGTTCTCAGTAAGAATACGTGCGGCTTGAGCATCAATGTTCGATTTGTCAAAGTCGAAGTTTACCGTGCCCAGGTCGCCATCTTCAAGCTGAACGGGATCGGAACTGTCGTTAGGATCGGTACCGTCTTGCACTTCTTGGTAGTCGGAAATGCCATCACCGTCGGTATCAGTATTATTCGGATCGGTGCCGTATTCATTTACTTCCTCGTAATCGTTGAGGCCGTCGCCGTCTGAATCAGCTTCCGTGGGGTCGGTGCGGTATTCGTTTACTTCTTCACCATCGCTAAGTCCGTCACCATCGGTATCGGCTTCGGTAGGATCGGTGTTGTACGAATTCACTTCTTCACCGTCGGTAAGTCCGTCGCCGTCGGTATCTTCAGAAAGCGGGTCGGTATTGTATTCATTTACTTCTTCACCGTCGGTAAGTCCGTCGCCGTCCGTATCAGCCACATTAGGGTCCGTCCCAAGTTCGGCTTCCTGCTGGTCGGTCAGGCCGTCGTTATCAGTATCAACTGTTTGCTGTTGCGTGGCTTGCTCCGAAGAGCTGCACCCATATTGCAGGGTAGCGCCGCCAAGAAGCATCAGCGTAACTACAAGTATATTAAGCGTTTTCTTCATGTTTAATCCATTAGGTGTTAAGATTGAAAGTGCCGTTACTAAATTTATTATCCGCTAAAATAAGTATTGTTTCAATGCGAACAAAAATTGAAAATTAAGTTCGCATTCGTGTCAAAAAACTTCTATTTTTAGCGACTCGAAATGGGGCCATAGCTCAGCTGGCTAGAGCGCATGCATGGCATGCATGAGGTCCGGGGTTCGAATCCCCGTGGCTCCACTCTAAGTTATTCCCTGTCAATCTGTAACGATTTTTTCGGCTGCAGGTTCCGCAAAACTTGAGCTAAAATTGCAGCTATAGGTTGATGGATCGGGTAACACATTATTATATTGACATTCGAGGGTAGGCCCTACGCAGCCAGCTCCCTCTGAACTCCGTCAGGACCGGAAGGTAGCAGCGGTAGGAGGTTGTAGCGGCGTGATGTAGGTTGCTTACCCTCTCTTTTTTAGCTTATCTTTTTGGTAATGTCGTCAGCAATATGCTGGGCATGCACCCGCGTATTTTCGATAAACAGCGAGCTGGTATCCATACCGCCGCATACCACACCTGCCACATACAGCCCATCGCGATTGGTTTCCAGGGTTTCATCATCAAAAACCGGCATGCGTTTCTCATCTTCTGTCAGGTTGATGCCAAACTGCTTCATTAAATCAAAGTTTGGTTTATAGCCTGTCATGGCCAGTACAAAATCATTGGCTATCGTTTTTGATCCCTCGGGTGTGTCAATGGTTAATTTGTTGGGCGTAATTTCGGTGACTTCTGAATTGAAGTAGGCATCGATCTCCTCTTTGGCAATGCGGTTCTCAATATCCGGCTTCACCCAGTATTTTACGGTTTCTTTGATGGCAGAATCGCGCACCACCAGCGTAACGTTGGCATTGCTGCGATAGGTTTCCAGTGCGGCATCAACAGCTGAATTACCGCCGCCGATTACCACCACATTTTGCCAAGCGTACTTGTGAGCTTCGTCATAGTAGTGGGTCACTTTGTCGAGCTCTTCGCCGGGGACATCCATTTTTTTGGCGATATCGTAAAAACCGGTGGCTACTACAATTTTTTTAGCTTCGTATTGGTCCTTATCTGTTTGAACGGTAAAGTCGCCGTCACTGCCCGCAACTTGCTGCACTTCTTCGTACAGGTTGATATCCAGCTCGTAATGCTCGGCGGCCCGGCGGTAATATTCAAGCGCTTCGGTCCGAGTGGGTTTCGAGCCGTGGGAAATAAAGGGAATATTCCCGATTTCCAGCCGGTCGGAGGTGGAGAAGAAAGTCATGTTTTTTGGGTAGTTAAAGATGCTGTTGACCACACAGCCGCGCTCAATAATTTTAACGGGAATGTTGTTCTGCTTCAGTGCAATGGCAACGGCCAGTCCTATGGGGCCGGCACCGACGATAATAACCATGAAAGAGAGTGTTTTATACAATTTGGAGTTTCAGTGGGAATAAATACAAAATTTTTCGGCTAATCATTTTTATCTGATAATTTTTTTCGCAAAAAATCTGTGATACTTCGGTCCAGCCATCTTCGGGGCCGACTCCAAAAGCCTACATGTCCGCCATTCTCTGTGATGATATGATCCAGTGTTTTATTTTCTTTGATAATATCCACAGGCATGTTCTCAATTCGGCATATAGGATCTTGCCGGCTGTGGATTAATAAAGTTGGGGTGTTGATGGCTTTCACAAACTGATCCGAAGAGCATTGGGTGTAATAATCATCAGCTCCGCTAAAACCGTGAATCGGCCCGGTCACCTGGTCATCAAAATCGTAGAGGGTTGATCCGGTGAAAGTGGGCAGGTCGGGAAAGATGCGGCGTTTTTTGGTCAGTTTGGTTGTGAGACTATTTAAGAATCGCCGTTCGTACACTTTGTTGAAGCCTTGATTAATAGTTTGCGATCCAGCTTTCAGATCGTAGGGAACCGAAACGGCCACGGCGGCATCAAGCGGGTGCTTTTGGCCTTCTTCACCCATTGATTTCAGCAGGGCATTGCCGCCCAGTGAAAAGCCGACGGCGCCCATTTTTGAATTCGGAAATTCTCGCTTCACCCATTCGAAAAACAGTTTGATAATCGCCGGTGGCCCCAGAGTGATAAAACCTCCGCCTTCGGTTTATTTGTGAGCCGCAGCTGCGAAAGTTGACCGCCACCACGGAGTAGTCTACCTCATTAAAAGCCTGCATCAAATGAATCATATAATAGCGGTCGGTTGAGCCCTCGAGCCCGTGGAACAGAACAACAACCGGCTGTTTGTCGGAAGCCTTGGCTACATCAACCTCCAGGAAATCACTGTCCGGCGTGGGAATTTCAATGCGTTTGTGAGCCGGTTTTTTAGGATAATTAAACAACGAGCTGGCAACGGTGTGCACGTGTGCGTTAAAGCACCAAGCGGGTGTGTCAAGCGGTGGTATGTCGGTCAGGCTGGTCTGCAAGCGGGTGATAAACTTAGAAAGCCAAAGTATAGGGCGCAGCAGCTGTTTCATCAAATATTCATTAACCTTTTGTAATTTCGGCGCGCTGATGATCACAGAGTGTTAACACGCAACAGCTGCCAATTTGGTATATTTGTTATCGCAATTTTTCAAACTCCATACTGCTTTCAATGACCAACAGATTTGAAGAAACATCGCCCGTATCAACTGACAGCGACAAGAAAACGGTATCGGCATCGCGCGTGCGGATGAACGAGCTGGTAATGCCTAATGACACTAACCCGCTCGGGAATTTAATGGGCGGCCGCCTGCTGCAGTGGATGGACGTCTGCTCGGCCATCTCGGCGCAGCGGCACTGCAACCGCAATGTAGTTACTATATCGGTTGATAATGTGGAGTTTAAAAGCGCCATTGCACTGGGCGAAGTAGTGGTGATAGAAGCCGAAGTAACCCGGGCGTTCACCACATCTATGGAAATTGCCATGCGCGTGTGGGCCGAAAATCTGCGCACCGGCGAACGCCGCTTGTGCACCACCTCGTTTTACACTTTTGTTTCGGTTGATGCCGACAGCCGCCCGGTAAGCGTGCCCGAAATTATCCCCGAAAGCGACTTTGAAAAAGAGCGCTACGAGCAGGCAGCCGACCGCCGGGAAATGCGGCTTAAAATTTCGGAGCAGAATAAACAGGCTGAACGCAAGAGCAAATAGCCGGATTAGGTGCCGGGCGGGTCACCGCTTAAATTGTTCCATCGCCGTAAAAATGGTATCTTGTGTGCCTTTATAAATCATTACGTAACTAAAAAATATCTACATGTTTAATTTTGCATTATTTATGATGGGCGGGGGCGAAGGCGGAAGCGGCTGGACCAGCCTCATCTTTATGGGCGCTATTTTCCTCATTTTTTACTGGTTCATCATTCGCCCGCAGAGCCAGCGCCAGAAAGAGATCCAGAAGAAAGTTTCTGAAATGAAGAAGGGCGATAAGATCGTCACATCCGGCGGAATGATGGCCAACGTG